>JAEVYW010000114.1 GCA_023392555.1 Pseudomonadota bacterium
GCCTTATGCCCAACCCTCGCAGCGTCCGAAGCCTATGCGCGCTATTTCGAGAACTGGAACGGGCAGGAGCCCGCGCCCGAGACGGTCCAGGAGAACCGCCGCGCATTCCAGGCGGCGATGCGAGCCGGCGTGACGATATGCATGGGCGGCGACGTCGGCGTCTACACTCACGGCCAGAACTGGCTCGAGATGGACGCGATGCAGCGCGCCGGAATGCGCGCGAATCAGGTGATAATCGCGGCGACGTCCGGCAACGCGCACATTTTCGGTGTCGAGGACCGCGGCGAGATCCGCTCGGGCAAGCTCGCGGACCTGGTGGCCGTCGAGGGAGATCCGACGCGGAACGTCGATGCGGTCCGCAGCGTCCGGATGGTCATGAAGGACGGAAAGCTGGTCATCGCCCCGTGAGCGACCGCCCCGACACCAGGATCGTCCATGGCGGCCGCCGCAAGGAGTGGCTGCGCGGGATGGTCAATGTGCCGGTGTCGCGCACCTCCACCGTTCTGTTTGAAAGCGTTGCTGACCTAAAGGCGGGTTATCCCCCGCAGGACGGAAGGCTGAGCTACGGCCGCAATGGCACCTGGACACAATGGTCGCTGGCCGAAGCCCTGACCGAGCTAGAGCCGGGCGCGGCGGGAACGAGCCTGGTCCCATCGGGCGCGACGGCGGTTTACATGGCATTGCTGAGCGTTCTCGGCCCCGGCGATGACCTGCTGATGGTCGACAGCGCTTATGCGCCGACGCGCATCTTCTGCGACAAGGAGCTGAAGCGGCTCGGCATTTCGACGCGCTACTACGACCCGGTCGCAACGTCCGCGGAGATCGAGGCGTTGATCGGCGACCGGACACGCGCGATTTTCATGGAAAGCCCCGGCTCCCTGACGTTCGAGGTGCAGGACGTGCCCGGCATTTGCGCGGTGGCAAAGACGCGCGGCCTCACCACCCTGCTCGACAATACCTGGGCCACGTCGCTGTTCTTCCCGGCGATCGAGAAAGGCGTCGACCTGTCGATCGTCGCCTGCACCAAATACATTTCGGGCCATTCGGACGTGATGATGGGATCCATCACCGCCGAGCCGTCGCATTGGGAACGGCTGCAGCGGACCATCCGCGGCTATGGGCAGTATGTGAGCCCCGACGATGCCTATCTCGTCGCGCGCGGGCTTCGCACTTTGGGCGTTCGACTGCGCGAGCATCAGTCGAACGCGCTCAAGGTCGCGACCTGGCTCAAGGAGCAACCGCAGGTCGGCGTTGTGCTTCACCCCGCCTTCGAGGAATGCCCGGGACACGAGAACTGGAAGCGGGATTTTACGGGCTCGAGCGGCCTGTTCTCATTCGCGCTGAAGGGCGCGGACCGCGCGGCCCGCGATGCCGTCATCGACCGGCTGAAGCTATTCGCTGTCGGGCAAAGCTGGGGCGGCTACGAAAGCCTCGCGACGACTGCAGATACGGACGGCATCCGCACCGCGAACAAGCGCGACTTCGGCGGGCCGCTCATCCGCGTGCACGTGGGGCTGGAAGACCCGGACGACCTGGTCGAGGATCTGGCGCAGGCGCTTAAGCCCTAGTCCATCGCCACGTGCTGCTGCGGACCGCTTCCAACCTGCCGGCCCCGCTTCATCAAAAGCAGCAGCGGCAGGACCGCGAAGGTCACGATCATCATCAGCTTAAAGTCGTCGAGATAAGCGATGAACACCGCCTGCCGAGTCACTTCGGCATTGATCACCGCGAGCGCGATGTCGCCCTGAGGCGCGATCGTCTGAAGCAGCGGCGAGCCTGCCGTCGGGATCGTCTGCTCGGTGACGGTGCTGGCAAGATCGGCGTGCGCAACCTGGCTCATTCGGACGAGCTGCGCGGTCACGACCGAAATGCCGATCGATCCGCCGACGTTACGGGACAGATTGAGCAACGCTGCGGCCGTCGTCCGCATTTGCGGAAGCAGCGTCTCGAACGCGAGGCTCTGCAGCGGCACGAAGATTAGGCCGAGGCCAAGGCCCTGGACGACGCCGCTGACGATCACCGGTCGCGACGGCTGATCGATCGCGAAGCCCGTCATCATCCACAGCGAGACGCCCATAAGGGTCACGCCGATGCCAACAAGAAGGCGCGAGTCCACCTTGCCGACCAGGCGGCCGGCCATAAGCATGGAGATCAAAGTTCCGATGCCGCGTGGGGCGGTCAGGAAACCAGACTGCAGCACAGAATAGCCGTAGAGGTTCTGGAGCAGAGGCGGCAGCAAGGCGAGCCCTGCGAGGAGCAGGACGCCCGTGACCGCCATGAACAACATGCCCGTAGCGAAATTGCGGTCCGCGAACATGCCGCGGTCAAACAACGGGTTCTTGGCAGTCGCGATATGGACGACGAACATCCATGCCGCGGCTGCGGCCAAGCTCGCCTCGATGATGATTTCCCAGCTCTGGAACCAGTCTTCCTGCTGGCCACGGTCGAGGAACAGCTGGAGCGCGCCGACCGCGACCGCCAGTAGCACGAAGCCGATCACGTCGAACTTACGCCGCACGACCTCCGCCTTGGGCATGAACTGGAACATCAGCCAGGCGCACAGGACGCCGACCGGAAGGTTGACCAGGAAGACCCAGCGCCAGTTATAATTGTCGGTCAGCCAGCCGCCGAGCACCGGCCCGAGGATCGGCCCGATCATCACGCCGCCGCCGAATAGCGCCATCGCCTGGCCGTGCTTTTCGGGCGGGTTGATGTCGAACAGGGTTGCCTGTGCTAGCGGGACGATGAAGGCGCCGCTGACGCCCTGCGCCACGCGGAAAAGCACCATTTCCGTGAGCGACGTCGCCGACGCGCATAGTACCGACGCGATGGTGAAGCCGACGACGGAGATCAGCAGCAGCCGCTTGCGCCCTACCCGGTCGGCCAGCCAGCCGCTGATCGGCAAAGCGATCGCCGAGGCGACGATGTAACTGGTCAACACCCAGTTGATCGTCTCCTGCGTCGCGCTGAGGCTCGCCTGCATGTGCGGCAGAGCGACGTTGGCGATGGTCGTGTCCAGCACCTGCAGGAGCACGGCCAGCATGACGCCGATCGTGACGAGCGCTCTTCGCCCCGCGGAAAGCGGGTGGGCAATCGCTGTGTTCGCGCCAGCCACTTTAGTCGGCGAGGTGGACGGTCACCGTCGACGACAGGCCGGCAATCATCGGCTTGTCGGGATTGCCGTCGAAGGCGATGCGGACCGGGACGCGCTGGGTCACCTTGACCCAGTTGCCGTTCGCATTCTGCGCCGGAAGGATGGCGAACTCGCTGCCCGTGCCGGCGCCGACGCTCTGGATGTGACCGGCGAAGTCGCGGCCGGGGTACGCGTCGATCTCGATCGTCGCCTTCTGGCCCGGGACCATCTTGCCGACGTCCTTCTCCTTGAAGTTGGCTTCGATCCACGCGGCCTTGCTGCGGACGACCGACAGCATGCCGACGCCCTGCACCGACATCTGGCCGACCTGAAGGCGGTCCGCATTCGCAACGGTGCCATCCATCGGAGCCCGCACTTCGGTGCGCGACAGGTCGAGGCGCGCCTTGTCCACCGCGGCCTGCGCCTGAGCGATCGAGGGCTGCTCGCCCGGCGCAATGGCTGCGCTGGCGTTGGCGGCGCGAGCGCGCGCATCGGCGAGCTGGGTTTCGGCGGAGCGGACCTCGTTGAGCGCGTCCTCAAAGTTCGAACGCGTGGTGAAGCCCTGCTTCAGAAGCGCCTGCTGGCGGCCGAGCGCATTGCGCTTGATCGCAAGATTGGCCTGCGCGCCGGTGATGTCCGCGCCCGTGCCGGCGGCCTGCGTGCGAAGCTGCGTCGTTTGCAGGCGAGCGGCTGCGAGTTGAGCCTGCGCCTGCTCCAGCGCGACACGATAGGGAGCGGGGTCGATGCGGAAGAGTAGCTGGCCACGCTTCACCTCGTCGCCGTTCTTGACCGCGACTTCGATCACCGGACCGTTCACCTGCGATCCGACGGACACGATGTCCTGCTTCACCGCGGCATTGTCGGTCGAAACGGATTCGCCGCTCGAGAAATAGTAATAGAGACCACCGGCGAGGATCAGCAGCGGTACGATCAGCATCAGCGCAAGGCGGAGGAACGAGCGCGGCTTCTTCTCGACGACGATCGTCTCGTTGCTTTCGACAACGTCTTCGGGTGCCTCGGTCGGCGCGCCTTGAATCTTTTCCTGTTTCATCTCGTTCATGCCCCAACGGCGTTCTTTGCGCCTGCAGTGCAGGCCAGGTTGTCACGGACTCGCGCGAGCTTTTCGCGCACGAACTCAAGATCTTGCGGGCTGAGGCCCTCAAACGCTTCGTCGACGAGAATGTCGGCAAGCTTGCGCAGCTTCTCGATGAGTGGCGCTGCCTTCGAGGTGACCTGAAGCCGCCAGGCGCGCCGATCCGCGGGGTCGGCAGTGCGCTCTACTAGGCCAGCCTCTTCGAGGCGGTCGACGATCCGGCTCAGCGTGATCGGCTCCACGTCGAGCTTGTCGGCGAGCTCGACCTGGCGAAGCCCGGGCTGTCGGCTGAGGCGGAAAAGCACCTTCCACTGCGCGCGAGTCACGCCGAGCGTCGCTGCACGACGGTCGAAGGACTTGCGTAGGGCGTGCGCCGTCTCCGCGATTTCGAACGGCAAGGTTTCCATGAGGGCCCATATAATAAGCGTGCTTATTAGTTCAACCCGTGAAGGCGGGCGTGGTTCCTAGTGAGGTGCGAATACGTATGTGTTGGAGTGTCGCCGGCTTGCTGGACGCTCGCCGCGCTCCAATCCTAGGACATGCCCCCGGCATGTCCTAGGATTGGAGCGGGTAGCGGGAATCGAACCCGCGCGATCAGCTTGGGAAGCTGACAGGCTACCATTACATCATACCCGCTCGGGCCTGTCTCAATTAGGTCGGACGCCGGCCAAAGAAAAGGGCCGCGGAAACCTGCTCGGCTTCCGCGGCCCTTCCCGTCTTCTGCTCTCGCTCAGACGATCGTTTCGTAAATCTTGAGCGCCGTCAGGAACATGCCGTCGTCGGCGTCATGCGCGTAAGTCGTGCCGACGCGCCTGGCGCCAAGGTGCCGACATCGTATGTTGCATTGGTCAGCGGATCCGTAACAACGATATTCGTGAGGGTAACGTTGCCGGTATTTGTGACGACGATCGTGTAGGAGCCAATGTCACCGGCGAAATTGCCGATGCTGTCACCGTTGCCGCCCGACCAACCGTTGAAAACCTTGGTGATCGAGATCGACGGCACGCGGAAGATTGACGCGACTCGAGCCACCCGCAGCGCTATGACTTAGAAGTGACGCCGCGGTTGACGGCGTCAAAGCCCACCAAACGCAGGTTCGTAACCAGCTTTAACCAGACCGTCGGAAAGCTCGTCGATGCATTGCCGGACAGCGCTTTCGTCTTCCGAGCGGATGACGAAGTTCGCGCCGAAGCGGCCGTCCTTGGTGAACGGGTAGCTGCCGATGCTAACGCCCTCATGGCGGGCTTCTGTTTCGCGCAGCAGGTCGGCCACTTCGCTTTCGGGAACGAAG
>JAEVYW010000282.1 GCA_023392555.1 Pseudomonadota bacterium
ATCGCGGTCGTCTACACCAGCCTCGTCGCTCTGGTGCAGAACGACATGAAGAAGCTGATCGCTTATTCATCCGTCGCGCACATGGCGTTCGTGACCTTCGGCCTGTTCGCGATGAACCGGCAGGGCCTCGAAGGCGCGATGATCGTGATGCTGAGCCACGGCCTGGTGTCGGGCGCACTCTTCCTGTGCGTCGGCGTGATCTACGACCGTCTCCACACCCGCGAGATCGCGCAGTACGGCGGACTGTCGAACAACATGCCGGGCTATGCCCTGCTGTTCATGCTGTTCACGATGGCCAGCGTTGGCCTTCCGGGCACGAGCGGTTTCGTCGGCGAGTTCCTTAGCCTGGTCGGCACCTATGAGGCGTCGAGCTGGGCGGCGATCGTCGCGACGACGGGCATCATCCTCGGCGCGGCCTACATGCTTTACCTCTACTGGCGCATCGCATTTGGCGTCGCCCGGACCGAGGGCGCGGCGGCGATGAAGGACCTCGACATGCGTGAATGGTGGCTGCTGGCCCCGATCGCCGCGGGCGTCCTGTGGATGGGCATCTATCCGGAAAGCTTCCTTCGCCCGATTCGCGCCGACATCGGCCGGGTTCTAGAGCGCGTCGAGCGCACCGCTCCCAAGGGCGACGCACATTTGACCAAGGGCAAGCCGCAGGCCGCCCCACATGCAGAAGGCGCGGGTGAAGGCCACGGCGCAGAGGCCGCACACTGATGAACCAGTTCGCTCCAATCCTTCCCGAGATCATCCTGACGGTCGGTTCGATCGTCCTGATGATGGTCGCAGCGTTCGGCGGCCGCCGGAGCGGTGGCATCGTCAGCTGGTCCGCGGTCGCGCTGCTGATCCTCGCAACGGTCGCGTTGAAGGGTGCTCCGTCCAACGCCGGCGTCATATTCGGCGGGCTGGTCTCGGCCGATCTTTTCGGCAGCTTCGGCAAGGCCGTCATCTTCCTCGCCTCCGCCGTCGCCATTGTTGCGGCGCACGGCTGGTTCGAGCGCGATGTCGAGCATGGCCCGGAATATTCGGTGCTGGTGCTGCTGACGGCGCTGGGCGGAGCGGTAATGGTCGCCGCGACCAGCCTGATCACCCTCTACATCGGCCTCGAGCTGCTCAGCCTGTCGAGCTACGTCCTCGCATCGTACCGGCGCAGCGACGACCGCTCGGCCGAAGCGGGCCTTAAATATTTCGTCCTCGGCGCGCTCGCCAGCGGCATCCTGCTTTACGGCATTTCGCTGCTCTACGGCTTCACCGGCACGATGAACTTCACGGGCATTGCTGCTGCGTTCGGGCGCGAGGGCGTGCCGTCGATCGGCCTGCTGTTCGGCCTGGTTTTCGTTCTTGCGGGCGTGGCGTTCAAGGTCAGCGCGGTGCCGTTCCACATGTGGACGCCGGACGTCTACGAAGGCGCCCCGACCCCGGTAACCGCCTTCTTTGCTTCCGCTCCGAAGGTCGCCGCGATGCTGCTCGGCGTTCGCCTGTGCATCGACGCGCTTGGCCCGGCGACCGACGCCTGGCGCCAGATCGTGATCTTCGCCGCGCTGGCCAGCATCTTCCTCGGCGCAGTCGCAGCTTACGGTCAGACCAACATCAAGCGATTGCTCGCTTATTCGTCGATCAACAATGTCGGCTTCGTTCTGGTCGGCCTTGCTGCCGGAACGCCGCAGGGCGTCTCGTCGGTGCTGTTCTATCTCGCAGTCTATGTGGTGATGACGCTCGGCGCCTTCCTCTGCGTCCTGTGGATGCGCGACGAGAACGGCCAGCCGGTCGAAGACATTGCTGCGCTCTCGGGCCTGTCGCGCACGCGGCCCGGGTTTGCGGCGGCCCTTGCCGTCTTCATGTTCAGCCTGGCCGGGATCCCACCGCTGTTTGGCTTCTGGCCCAAGTTGCTCGTCTTCTGGGCGGCGATGGATGCCGGCCTCGTCGCTCTCGCGGTCGCAGCGATCATCGGCACGGTTGTCGGCGCCTATTACTATCTGCGGATTATCAAGGTCATGTACTTCGACGACTCCGCGACGCCGTTCGCGCGGGTGCGTCAGCCGGTGCAGGGCGCCCTGATCTTCCTCGCAGCGATTGCAGTCTCGCCGCTCGGCTACCTGCTGATCGCTCCGCTGCAGGCAATCAGCGACAAGGCTGCAGGGTCGATCTTCTGAGCCGAATTCGCATCGTCGAGCGCACTGGCTCGACCAACGCCGACCTGCTCGCTGACCAGAGCGCCGTTGAAGGCGACTGGCTGATCGCTCTCGACCAGGAGGCGGGCAGGGGCCGCCAGGGACGAAGCTGGATCGCCGCCGAAGACAATTATTACGGCAGCACGCTCGTCGAGCTGAAGGGCGGAGATCCGGCAGCGCCGTCGCTGTCGCTGGTCGCCGGCCTCGCACTGATCGAGGCGGTCGACCTCGTCGCGCCCAATCAGCCGCTGATGCTCAAGTGGCCGAACGATCTGATGCTCGGAACCGCCAAGCTCGCCGGCATTCTTCTAGAGCGTAGCGGCGACCGCGTCGTCGCCGGCTTCGGCGTGAACCTGGGGACGGCGCCCGTGATCGAAGGGCGCGACACGGCCGGCCTCAACGGCTCGATCACTCCGCAGGCCTTCGCACCGCTCCTTGCGGGCAGCTATGCGCGCATGGTGGACTTGTGGCGCAACACGGACGCCGCGGCTTTCGCCAGCGCCTGGCTCGCCCGCGCTCACCCCGTCGGTACCCGCCTGACCGTCCACAACGGGCCGGACGAAACTCTCAGCGGCAGCTTTGACGGCATCGAGCCGGATGGAGCGCTCCGCCTGCGCACCAATGGGCATCTCGAGCTGGTGCGGGCAGGGGACATCAGCCTGCGCTGAACCGCTTGAGGATCGCGTCGCCGCGCGGCCCGATTGGTGCTACTGCATAGCCGTCCTCGCGACCGAGTCCGAGCGTTCGAGGAGCGCGGTTTTCGCCTCGTCGGCCCTCTCACGAGACACGGCGCCGGTCCCCTTGGCCGGCTTCTTGCGAGCGGGGTCCATCGGCCATGCCAAAAATCACGACCAGCGACGGCACTCATATCTTCTACAAGGACTGGGGCCTCAAGAACGCCCAGCCGATCGTCTTTCATCACGGATGGCCGCTGAGCGCCGATGATTGGGACAGCCAGATGCTGTTCTTCCTCAACGAGGGCTATCGGGTGATCGCCCATGATCGCCGCGGCCATGGCCGGTCCACGCAGACCGATTTCGGCAACGACATGGACACCTACGCGTCGGACGTGACTGAGCTTGCCCAGCTTCTCGACCTTCGCGGCGCGGTGCACGTTGGGCATTCGACCGGAGGCGGGGAAGTCGTCCACTACGTTGCGCAAGCGGAGCCGGGTCGCGTCGCCAAGGCGGCGATCATCGGCGCAGTGCCGCCG
>JAEVYW010000306.1 GCA_023392555.1 Pseudomonadota bacterium
AGATAGTCCCGGTCGACCTTTACGCCCCGCCGCTCCATCCGGCTGATGACCGGAATCAGCGGCTGGTCGACGCGCTTGTAGACGCGTTGGGCATGTTCGGACGTCAGCCGCGGCTTGAGGCGATGCCACAAGCGAAGCGCGATATCCGCGTCCTCCGCGGCATATTCGGTCGCCTGCCTGAGCGGGACCTTGTCGAACGTGATCTGCTTGGCGCCGGTGCCGCAGACCGACTTGAAGCTGATCATGTCATGTTCGAACTGCGCCTTTGCGAGATCGCTGAGGTTGTGACCGAAGCTTCGCCCCGCATCGAGGTCGAAGCTCATCAGCATTGTGTCGTCGTACGGGGAGACCTCGATGCCGAGCTTGTCGAACATCACCCAATCGTACTTGAGGTTGTGCCCGATCTTGAGGACCGTCGGGTCTTCCAGAAGCGGCTTCAGCTTTTCGAGGACCAGCGCTTCCGGCATCTGGTCGGGCGTTTCGGCGAGCAGGTCGCCGCCGGTGTGCGAGACGGGGATGTAACAGGCGCGGTTCGGGCCGGTCGCAAGGCTGATCCCGGCAAGCCGAGCGATGATGCAGTCGATGCAGTCAGTCTCAGTGTCGATCGCCACATAGCCCTGCTGGCGCGCCTCGGCGATCCAGCGGTCGAGCGTCCCTTCGTCGGTGACCGTCTCGTACTTCGAAAAATCGATCTCGATCTTCTCGGCCTCGGCGGGACCGGCGATCGGCGCCTTCCGGTTCATTGCCGCAATGACGTCGTTGCGCACCGTCGCGCCGGTGTTCTGGGGCCCGCCGCCGACCATGCGGGCAAGCAGGGTCTTGAACCCCTGGTCCTCGAGGAATTCCTTGAGCGGCTCAGGCGGAATGCCCTTGAGCGTCAGGTCTTCCAGAGGCTCCGGCAGCGGCGCGTCACACACCAGCCGCACCAGCTCGCGCGACAGGCGAGCGTCGCCTGCATAGTCGATAAGGTTCTGCTTGAGCTTGGGCTTCTTGATCTGGTCGACCGCGGCAAGGACGCCTTCGACGCTGCCATATTCCTGGATCAGCTGGGTCGCCGTCTTGGGGCCGATGCCGGGGACGCCGGGAACGTTGTCGACGCTGTCGCCCATGAGCGCGAGCACTTCGCCGACCTTGTCAGGGCCGACGCCGAACTTCTCGTTCACGGCGGCCTCGTCGATGCGGCGGTCGTTCATCGTGTCGAGCATGTCGACATGGCCGTCCTCGACCAGCTGCATCAAATCCTTGTCCGAGCTGACGATCGTCGTCTTCCAGCCAGCTGCCTTCGCTGCGGTCACGTAGCAGGCGATGATATCGTCAGCTTCCAACCCATTCTTCTCGATGCACGGGATCGAGAAGGCGCGGGTGGCGACGCGGATCAAAGGAAATTGCGGGACCAGGTCCTCAGGCGGCGGCGGGCGATGCGCCTTGTACTGGTCGTACATCTCATTGCGGTGGGTCGATTCCGACGCGTCGAGGATGACGGCCATGTGCGTCGGCCCCTCGGCATTCTTCAGCCCGTCGGCGAGCTTCCACAGCATCGCGGTGTAGCCGTAGACCGCGCCGACGTTCATCCCGTGCCGGTTCGTGAGCGGCGGGAGCCGGTGATAGGCGCGGAAGATATAGCTCGAGCCGTCGACGAGGTAGAGATGGTTCTGATCTGGCATGAACGACCGGGTTTAGCAGGGAAAAAGGGCGATGCCAGCGCAGCGGACTAGCCGGCCAGCAACGGCCAGATGACCATCGCGAGACCGACGATGCTGATGGTGTAGACGATGGTCCGGATCACCGGCACGCCTGCCGCGTAGAGCGGTAGATAGATAATGCGTGCACCCAGCCATATCCACCCGCCGAGCGCGGTAAGGTTGCTCGTCCGGTCGGCGAGCACCACGCCGAGCAAAGCGACGATCGCGATCGGGAAGGTTTCCTGGAAATTGGCCTGAGCGCGCATGGTCCGGCCGGTCATCTCGTTGGCTGGCGGAAGCGCCTCGTCGCGAGCGCCGACGTTCCATTTGCGGCCGTACTGCCGGGTCTTGAAGCGCGTGGCGATGAAGATGTGAATGAATAGCAGCACCGCTCCGAAGGCGGCAATTCTCAGCTCAACCGGCATTCGCACCTCCCCTTATGGAACCAGCACCGTGTCCTTCGCCTCTTTCGAGGTCTTCGGATAATCGAGCGTGAAGTGAAGCCCACGGCTTTCGTGGCGGCTGAGCGCACTGCGAATGATCAGGTCGGAGACTTCGAGGAGGTTGCGAAGCTCGATCAGGTCCGGCGTCACGCGGAAATGCTTGTAATAATCGGTGACCTCCTGCCGAAGCAGGTCGATCCGGTGCTTGGCGCGCTCCAGCCGCTTGGTCGTCCGAACGATGCCGACATAGTTCCACATGAAGCGCCGGATCTCGCCCCAGGTCTGCGTGATGACGACTTCCTCGTCGCTGTCGGTGACGCGGCTCTCGTCCCAGGCGCGGACGTCGGGCACTTCGGAAAGCTGGTCCCAATTGCCGAGGATGTGCTTCGCGGCCGCTTCACCGAAGACGAGGCATTCGAGAAGGCTGTTGGACGCCAGCCGGTTGGCGCCGTGCAGACCTGACTCGGTCACCTCCCCGGCCGCGTAAAGACCCGGAGCGTCGGTGCGGCCGTCGAGGTCCACCACCACCCCGCCGCATGTGTAATGCTGCGCAGGGACGACGGGGATCGGCTGCTTGGTCATGTCGATGCCGAGACCGATCAGGCGCTCGTAGATGTTGGGAAAATGCTCGCGGACGAACTCCGGATCGCGATGCGAGATGTCGAGGTGGACGTAGTCGAGCCCGTCGCGCTTGATCTCGCTGTCGATGGCCCGGGCAACGATGTCGCGCGGCGCAAGCTCTCCGCGCTCGTCATAGTCGGGCATAAAGCGATGACCAGTCAGCGGGTGCTTGAGGATGCCGCCCTCGCCGCGCACCGCCTCAGTAATCAGGAAGTTCTTGACCTCCAGATTGTAGAGGCAGGTCGGGTGGAACTGCATCATCTCCATGTTGGAGATGCGGCAACCTGCCCGCCACGCCATGGCGATGCCGTCGCCGGTGGCTCCCCGCGGAGCGGTCGAGAACAGGTAGGCGCGGCCCGCACCCCCGGTGGCAAGCACGGTCGCCCGAGCGGTCAGCGCTTCGACCCGCTTCTTGCGGCGATTGTAGGCGTAGAGGCCGTGGACCGCGCCGCTGGTCGAGAAATGCGTCGTATGCCGACCGGTGATCAGGTCGACCGCCACCATGTCGGGCACGAGCGTGATGTTGGGATGCTTGAGCGCGGCAGCTTCGAGCGCCTGCTGGATCGCGGCACCAGTCGCGTCGGCGACATGGACGATGCGCCGGTGGCTGTGCCCACCCTCGCGAGTCAGGTGGAGCACGCCGCCATCGTTGGCGAAGGGAACACCGAGATCGACCAGCCGCTGGATCGCGCGCGGTGCCGATTCCACCACATGCTCGACGACCGCGCGGTCGTTGAGGACGGCGCCGGCGATCATCGTGTCGTTGATATGGGC
>JAEVYW010000310.1 GCA_023392555.1 Pseudomonadota bacterium
GCGCATCCAGGACCTTCGCGGCAACCGCGTGATCGCCGGCAATGTGAAGAGCGGCGACCTAAATTCGATCACTCCAGGCAGCAATCGCGTCGCGATCGGCTCTCGTTTGGCGGAGAATCTCGGTGCCTTCCCGGGAAGCCAGATCAGCCTGATCAGTCCGGAGGGCCGTTCGACGGTCGTCGGTACGGTCCCGCGCATCGTCTCCTACACGGTCGCCGCGGTGTTCGAGGTGGGCATCTACGACCTGGACGAGCGCTACGTAGTCATGCCGATGCAGGATGCTCAGGACCTGCTGATGCTGGGCAATGACGTCGGGATGATCGAGCTTCAGACGACCAATCCCGACAAGGTTCGCGAGATCCTAGCGCCGCTTCAGCCGGTGGTGCAGGGCAAGGGCGCGATCATCGACTGGCAGCAGATGAATTCGTCGCTGTTCGAAGCGCTCGAGATCGAGCGCGTTGCGATGTTCGTCGTGCTCTCGCTGATCGTCCTGGTCGCCGTGTTCAATATTCTGTCGTCCCTCATCATGCTGGTGCGCGCCAAGACACGCGACATCGCCATCTTGCGGACGATGGGCGCGAGCCGGCGCAGCATGATGAAGGTCTTCGTCACCGTCGGCGTGACGATCGGTTCGCTTGGCATCGTGCTCGGCATCATCCTGGGATCGATCTTCCTGTTCTTCCGTCAGGCCGTGGTGAACGCGATCCAGTTCCTCACCGGGCAGAACCTATGGGATCCTTCGGTGCGCTTCCTTTCGGAGCTGCCGTCGAAGACCGATCCCGTCGAAGTGACTGCAATTGTGCTCATCGCGCTGATCCTGTCGTTCCTCGCGACGCTTTATCCGGCCTGGAAGGCGGCGAGCACCGACCCCGTGCAGGTGCTGCGCTATGAGTGAGCCGGTTCTCCAGCTTCGCGACCTCCGTCGCAGCTTCACGCAAGGCGAGGTGACGATCGAGGTGCTTCGTGGCGTTAACCTCGACGTTCAACCCGGCGAAATTGTTGCGCTTCTCGGTCCGTCGGGATCGGGCAAGTCGACGCTGCTCCAAGCCGTCGGCCTGCTCGAGGGCGGCTTTCAGGGATCGATCAAAATCCGCGGCAAGCAGGCGGCCGACCTCGACGACGACGGTCGCACCGGGCTTCGTCGCGACGCGCTCGGATTCGTCTATCAGTTCCACCATCTGCTGCCCGAGTTCAACGCGCGGGAGAACGTCGTCCTGCCGCAGCTGGTGCTGGGCGCGGAACAGGAAGCGGCGCGCGAAAGAGCCGATGGGCTGTTGACCAAGCTCGGTCTCGGGAAGCGCCTGGACCACCGACCGTCGAAGCTGTCAGGGGGCGAGCAACAGCGCGTCGCCGTTGCCCGCGCGCTTGCGAACAAGCCACCACTCGTCCTGGCGGACGAGCCCACTGGGAACCTCGACGAGGCCACCGCGGACGTGGTGTTTGCCGAATTCCTGGCTTTGGTTCGGGGCGAGGGGAGTGCGGCACTGGTCGCTACCCACAATGAGCGCATCGCGGGCAAAATGGACCGCGTCGTTCGCCTTCACGAAGGGCTGCTCGAATAGTGGAGCCTGCGGAGAGGAAAGGCGTTGACCGACCCGTGCAACGCGTAAACTCCACCGTCATCGCCGCCGTCGTCCTTGGCTTGCTCATCATTGGAATCGTCGCCGCGATCCTGATCGGCAATCGCAGTAACGATGACGATCGCCTAACCGATAGCGAGACTGCCGCTTCGAGCCGCCAGGACCCCGAACAACGCTGCGCCGGCACTCAGACCTACGATCGCATCAAGCGAGAGCTCTTCGATCGGGCTGCCGAGCTCCGCGGGAGCGACAAGGCCACGTTCCAGAAGGTGGCGTCTTACTCGGCGTTGCGGATGGAAGCGCCCATTGTTCGGGAGGAAAACGAGGGTGTCGGCAGCGTATCTTGCACCGCCACGGCCTATCTCGATCTTCCGCCAGGGCTCGCCGTGGTCGGCGGGCGGCGCAGCCTGAACGGAGAGCTTGGCTATTCGGTGCAGCCTGCAGCCGACGGCAGCGGCGATGTCGTCACTCTGACAAGCGCGGATTCAATCGTGACGCCGCTCGCGACGCTTGCTCGGGTCGGCGGAGCGTCGGGCGGTGCACTTAATGGAGCCGAGAATGCGGTCGCACCTACGCCGGAGGCCCCTAGCGACGCGCTTGCGCCAGCACCGACGGCTCCGCCCACGGCACCGGCCGCGCCAGCGGCGCCAAGTGCGTCGACCAATCCCAGCTTCGACTGCGACGATGCCAGCACTCGCGGCGAGATTGCAGTGTGCCGGAACGAAGGCCTGGCGGCGCTCGACCGCCAGATGGCCGCACAATTCCAGTCGGCTTTCTCCGACGCTGATCGGTCGCAGCGCGCCTTGCTTGTGAACACGCGCGACTCGTTCCTTCGCTACCGCGACAATTGCCCCAACGAAGCTTGCATGGCGCAGACATACCGGGGCCGCATCCGCGAGATCCGTGACATCATGCGGGGCACTTGGAGGCCCGAGCGCTAGCCTTCGTCGAAGGATTGTTGCGCTTCGCTTCTTCTGAGTTGAGTCTTCCCGCGACCGGGAGGCCATCATGAGTGCACTGTCACTGATTGCGCTATTCGCCGTCCAGAGCGCCGCGGCACCGCAAGCTTCGCCACCACCACCGCCACCGCCAGCGTGCGCCGCGCCTGAACATCGGCAATTCGATTTCTGGATGGGCCGGTGGGACGTCTATCCGACCGGCAAGGATGCTCTTGTTGCGCACAGTCTGATCGAGAAACTCTATACCGGATGCACCATCCGGGAGAATTGGATGCCGTTGAAAGGCGGCGGCGGCGGCAGCCTCAACATGTACGATCCGGCCGATGGGCATTGGCACCAGACGTGGCACGATAGCTCAAACGCTCGCGTGGTCTTCGAAGGCGGGCTGAAGGACGGGAAGATGGTCCTGACCGGCCCATGGAAAGGTGTGAATGGTCCCGGAAAGGACGGGATCGTCCGCATGACCTACAGCCGCGAGGGAGGCGGGGCAGTTCGGCAGCACGGGCAGGTTTCGACTGACAACG
>JAEVYW010000328.1 GCA_023392555.1 Pseudomonadota bacterium
CGCCTGGGGTGCGCTGGCAATCAGCTATTCGGGCATGCTCGACTGGTATGCGCCGCGTCCGGACGCCGAGCAGCTCAAGATCGCCGCGCGCTCCGCCGCCAATCGAGCTCTCGCCCTTGATCCGGGCAACCTCGACGCAAGGTTCGTTCGTATCAATCTGAAATCTCCTTACGCCCGCTGGGCGGAAGTCGAAGCCGGCAACCGCAAGCTCCTCTCCGACGATCCCGACTATGGGCCGGCGAAGATGTCGCTTGCGAATGTTCTCGAAGAGACGGGCCGCATGGATGAGGCGGCGCGATACCTGGCGGAGCTTGCGGCGAGCGATCCGACCAGGGCGTCCATCCGCGGCCGTCTTGGCGAAGTCCTGCTTTCCGCCGGCCGTTTCGAGGAGGCCGAGGACGCCATCGCAATCGGCGAGCGCCTTTGGCCCGGCAAGTGGGCCTTCTGGCAATTGCGGCTGTTCCTGCTGTTCGGCACCGGGCGTCGTCAGGAGGCCCTAGCCTACCTCGAGAATCGGGCGAACCGGCCGACGGAAAGCCTGCCGTTGATGGATCAGGTCATCCTGATGGCTCACGCAGTCGCGTCGGGTGACTCGAAGGAGCGGGAGTCCTCCTTGGCGGAGGTGCGGAAGATGGCCGCGCCACCGGGGGGAGATCTTGCGATTGCTGCCATGCAGGCCGCGTTCCTTGGTGACGTCGATCTATCGTTCTCCATGTACGAAGGCTATTTCCTCGATCGCGGCCCGTGGAAGGCCGGTCCCATCGAGCGGCGTTACTCATCGGGCCTGTTCAAGCTTCAAACCCAGCTGCTCCGGCGCGACGCGCGCTTCCCCGGGCTCGTCCGCGACATCGGACTCCAGCGCTACTGGCGGCTCGCCCACGCGACCCCGACCTACCTGAACGCCTGAAAACCCGCCCCACAAGCGAAATATCAGGGGCGCATCAGCCTCCCATCATGGGCAGCCGGCGCTGCTCGCAGCACGCTCCGGCCCCGGCTTTGGAGCGGCCTCGCGTCTCCTCGGCCATGTGCAGGGAGACAGGTCATGCGGAAAGCAATGGTTGGCGCCGGCAGCTGGCGCAGCAGTTCGAAGGCGCTTCGGGCGAGCCTGTTCGCCGTCCTTTTGACGACGGGCGTCGCGCTCGCGGCAAAGGAATATGGCAGCTGGAGCAGCCCGCTTAACGCCGAAAAGGAGATGGACTCGAGCGAGATGCTCAACACGGCGGCGAACGACGGCTGCCCGATCCTCTCACCCTATGACAACAGCCTCTACATGGCTTCGAACAGGCCTGGGTCGACGCCCAATGCAGCGGGCACGGGCAATAGCCTCGACATCTGGATCGCGCCTTGGACCGGCAACGGCTGGGGCACACCGGTCAACGCGGGACCCACGATCAATACTGCGGCCGACGAATTTTGCCCGACGCCGACGCGCGGCAACCGCTTCTTCTTCGTCCGCCGGTCGAGTCCGACCAACACGGACATCTATGTCTCGAAGCATTTGCCCAAGGGATTCCAGACGCCCGAGGCGCTGCCTACCGGCGACAATGCGATCAACAGCCCGTTCGAAGAATGGAGTCCGTCCTACTTCGAGGCTGACGGTCACGATTACCTATACTTTTCCAGCACCAGGGTCGGCGGTGGTCGCCAGCAGATCTTCTACAGCGTCGACTTCGGTCCTGCTTCCCTCGCTCCAGGCCTCGACAGCTCAGCCAGCGATGCGCGGCCCAACGTTCGTCACGACGGCCTGGAAATCGTCTGGGATTCGACCCGGACTGGAGCGATCGGCGGCACTAACCCCGACATTTGGACTGCGACCCGGTCATCGGTTGATGATCGATGGGGCAATCTCGTCCACCTCGAGAACGGCATTAACACCGCCGCCGGCGAAACGCGGGCATCGCTGTCCTGGGAGGGAAGCCGGTTGATGTTTGGATCGACGCGGCCGTCCAACAATGGGGTCGTGGCCGAAGGGTCCGCCGACGTCTATACCGCCACCCGCGAAAAGGGCCCGGGGCAGCCCTAACATCCCCGAGCGGGGCGGCGAGGCTGCAGGACGTGCACGCGAAGCGGGATCGCACGTCCTGCAGCCGCTCTTTCCGACCACGGCGGATTCATCCGGGATTCAATCGGTAGCTGATTAGCCACCAACAGAGCCGTTTCTGCGCCGGTTCGATATGGATTTTTCCGAGCGAGACCCGATGCTTCCTCCGTTTGGGAGGGGCGGGCGGAAGGCCCGCGGGAGGATCGGATGGCCACCCAGGCCAAGTTTCTATCGAATCATTACGACGTGCTCGGGCTTTCGCCCAAAGCGAACCAGGACGAGATCGCAGCTGCATTCGCCGCGGCGTTGAACCGGCTTGCGGCGCAGCCTATGGTGGCGAAACTGCATCTTTACGAGGCCTTCGGGATACTGAGGCAGCCAGAGAAGCGGAGAGCCTATGATCGTTCGATCGGGTTGGTAGCCGAGCCCGTGCCAACGACCTTCGTCGTTCCGTCACGCGGGGCTTTTTCCTTCGCGGCCGATGCGCGGCAGCAGGTTGTCGAGCAGCCCGACGTTGTCCAGCCGGAGGTGGTGCAGCCCGAGCCTGTGGCGATCGATGAGCCGCCGGAGCGCACAGACGGCCGGGTCATGGGCGAGGCCGAGCTTCACGTGCTTCTCGAACGCATTCGCGCCGACGGCCGCGCCGAGAAGGCGGCGCTGAGCAGCAAGCCTCGCCGGCCGCAGGACTGGCGTCGTCTCGGCATTGCAGCCGGTGCCTTGATCGTCGGTGCCGGCTTGGTCGGCGGGATCGCCGGCGTTTCGGGGAGCGCCCCTGAACCGGCGGACGGGACCTCCGTCAATGTTCCTCTACCGGAGCCTGCGACCTCTCTGACGAGCAGCGATCCCTCGGGCGACTTCGATGCCGAAGCGGAGGCCCAAGTCCGTGCAGAGAACCTGGCGGCGGCGAAGCGCATGGCAGCGCTCCACCGCAAGATCGATCAGCTGATCATTCCGCCCGAGATGCAGGCTGAGACGCCGAAGGCGCCCACGAAGGGCGCCGAGGCCAGGCCCGAGGCGACCCCAGCCGTCGCCGATACCGGCGTCGACCCTCTCGCGCCCAAGCCCGAAGCGGAAACTGCGGTCGCAGCCCAGATGCCTCTGTCAAAGGCCACCATTGCCCGTACCATCGAGAAGATCGGTTACCCGTGCGGCGACGTCGCCTCGATCGCTACGGTGGACGCCGGTGGCGGGGTGTTCAAGGTCAGCTGCTCCAGCGGCCATTCCTATCGCGCTGCGCCCACCGCGGGCCGCTACCGGTTCAAGAAATGGAGCGGCGCCTAGGCTCCGCCACTCACAAGCGCGTTCGTATCCCGGCGAAAACCGCGCGGCGCTCGACCGGATAGAAGATCGCGCGCTGGAAGGGCTGGAGCGTCCGATAATCGACGACGGCGCTGATGTCGCCGGCGGCCTTGCGGTTGGCGAGGTTGCGCCCGTCCACGAAGATCTCGGTCGTCCGGCCGATCGCCAGCGATCCCGAGGCTCCGAAGCTCGCATAACCGCCGCTGCGGAAACTGTTGGCGTAGTCCGCCCATGCTCCCTGCGGCACCCACTCGAGCGACGGCGCGACGGTCCAGGAGCCATGACCAAGTTTGAGCTCGGCGCGATAAAGATGCTTCGGAATCACCGGCAGGCGGTTGTCCCCGAATTGCGGGTCGTTGCGGAAATGGAAGTCGTTCAACTGGTAGACCTGCCGAAGCGTCGCCCACGGCGCGAGCTCCACATCTAGACCCGCTTCGATGCCCTGGTGACGGGTCTTGCCGGCGTTGAATGTCGAGGCCGGGATGTCCGGTCCGATCGCGAATTGCAGAAGCTCATTGCGGACGTTTGCGCGGTACAGGCTGACGTCGAGGCGCACTGGTCCCGCCGACCCGCGGGCGCCAATTTCTGAAGTCCACGCGTGCTGCGCATCAAGCGGGACAAAGCTCGCCACCTGCGCCAGTTCGATGAAGCCCGGCAATTCATGCGAGCGGCTGAGGTTCGCGTAGACGTCGATCTTGCTGCTCGGCTTCCACAGC
>JAEVYW010000329.1 GCA_023392555.1 Pseudomonadota bacterium
GCCCGGGCTCCACGTCCGGGCCGCGGCAGCTTGGCTTTGACCCCGCTCGGCCTTAACTAACGTCCATGCAGCGTACGATCGACGTCGAGGCCCTCTGCGCCGACAAGGGACTTCGGATTACCGAGCAACGGCGCGTCATCGCCCGCATCCTCTCGGAAGCCGAGGATCATCCGGACGTCGAGACGCTCCACGAACGCGCTGCCGCCGTCGATCCCAAGATCTCGATCGCGACCGTCTATCGAACGGTCCGCCTGTTCGAAGAGGCCGGGATCCTCGAGCGTCACGAGTTCGGCGACGGCCGCTCGCGCTACGAAGCCGCTTCGGACGCGCATCATGATCATTTGATCGACGTCGAGACCGGCAAGGTCATCGAGTTCGTCGACGAAGAGCTCGAGGCGCTTCAAAAGCGCATTGCCGAGAAGCTTGGCTTCCGCCTCGTCGATCACCGGATGGAGCTGTACGGCGTCGCCATCGACCGCAATCGCTAGGCGCAACGACAGCTCGAACCTGCGCGCCGCAGGACGGGGCGCACTTCTTGTCCTGTTGTTCGCGGCCGTGGCGCCGCTCCACATCGGGTCGAAGCTGCTGCTGCGCCGCTCGCGCTGGCCCAAGCGTTTCCTCGGGAGCGCTGCCCGCATCATCGGCGTTCGCACCCGGGTCGCCGGAGAGCCCCTCCGCCCGCACTCCTTGCTCATCTCGAACCACGTCAGCTGGCTCGACATCCTCATCCTCGGCGGCACGACTGGCACGGCCTTTGTGTCGAAGGACAATCTTGGCGCCGGCCTGATTCACTGGCTGGCTGACCAGAATGCGACGCTCTACGTCCGCCGCGAGGATCGTCGGAATTCCAAAGCGCAGGCCCTCAGCATCGCTAAGGCACTCGAAGGCGAGCAGCCGCTTACCCTCTTTCCCGAAGGTACGACCGGGCCTGGCGACCAACTGCTGCCCTTCCGCTCGACCCTGCTCGAAGCGGCGGCTTACACGCAGAAGGACGTGCAAATCCGCCCTGTCGCTCTGGACTATGGCGCAGCGGCAACCGAAGTAGGATGGTTTCACGAGCCCGGTAAGGACAATATCCTGCGCATTCTCGGCCGCCGCGGCACGCTGCCGGTGACCGTCAACCTCCTGGCGCCGCTCCGTCACGGCGATCGAAAGACCCTCGCCGCGGAGGCCCGAAACGCAATCTCCAAAACGCTTGCTTCAAGTCGCGAGCCCACTCCCCTATACGCCACTCGATAATGTCCGATCCAAAGACTTTCCGAATCAAATCATTCGGTTGCCAGATGAACGTCTACGACGGCGACCGCATGGCCGAATTGCTCGAACAGAGCGGCATGGCGGCGGCCGGCGATGGCGCCGACGCAGACCTCGTCGTGCTCAACACCTGCCACATCCGTGAGAAGGCCGCGGAGAAAGCCTATTCCGAAGTCGGCCGCCTGCGTCGCGAGGACGGATCGAAGCCGCTTGTCGCGCTCGCCGGATGCGTCGCCCAGGCCGAGGGCGCGGAAGCCAAGCGCCGCTCCAGCCTGATCGACATGGTCGTGGGTCCGCAGGCCTACCACCGCCTTCCGGAAATGGTCGCAGCCGCCACAAGAGGCGCTCGCCCCGTCGACACCGACATGCCGGCGATCTCCAAGTTCGACGCCTTTCCTGCGCGCCGCCGTGCAAATCCCAGCGCTTTCCTCACCATCCAGGAAGGGTGCGACAAGTTCTGCACCTATTGTGTCGTGCCCTACACCCGCGGCGCCGAAATCTCGCGGCCGGAAGTCGATATCGTGACCGAGGCGCGGCAACTCGTCGAAGCCGGCGCTCGCGAGATCGTCCTGCTCGGGCAGAACGTGAATGCGTGGAGCCATGGCGGACGCGACTTCGCCGATCTGATCCGCGCGATCGCGACAATCGATGGGCTGGAACGCATCCGCTACACGACCAGCCACCCGGCCGACATGAACGACGCGCTGATCGCGGCCCATGCCGAAGTCGAGAAGCTGATGCCCTACCTGCATCTTCCCGTGCAGTCGGGCAGCAACCGAATCCTCAAGGCGATGAACCGCAGTCACACGGCCGAGACCTATCTCGCCATCCTTGAGAAGATGCGCGTGGCCCGCCCCGACATCGCTCTTTCCGGAGATTTCATCGTCGGCTTTCCAGGCGAAACGGAAGAAGATTTCACCGCGACGCTGAATCTCGTTGACGAAGTCGGCTACGCTTCGGCCTATTCGTTCAAGTACAGCCCGCGGCCCGGGACTCCGGCCGCGACGATGGAGGACCAGATCATGCCCGAGATCATGGATGAGCGGCTTCAGCGGCTCCAGGCACGGATCATCGCCAACCAGGTTGCGTTCAACGCAGCGAGTATCGGCAAGGAGACCGACATCCTGATTGATCGAAAGGGCAGGTTCCCCGGGCAGATGATCGGCAAGTCGCCCTATCTTCAGTCTGTCCACGTCCACACCGACGCCGCGATCGGCGACATGGTGCGGGTTGCGCTGACCGCGGCAGGACCGAACAGCCTGTCAGGCGCGCTCCTGACGCAGGTGGCCGCCTGATGGCCCGCCGCGATCCCGCCGTCGCCAACGATCCCGGCCGAGCCCGACTCGAGCTTGAGTTTGAGCAGCCTTACCTGCTTGGACCCCTGTTCGGCGATTACGACCGCCACCTTATTACCATCGAGCAGCGCCTTGGCGTCCATATCGCTGCGCGCGGCAGCAAGGTGCAGATCGAAGGCGATGCCGACTCCGCTGCGCGTGCGCGCGAAGTGCTGATCGGGCTCTACAACCGGCTCGATCAGGGGCATGACGTCGATGCCGAAGCGGTCGAGGCCGTGCTCGGCATGGCCGTCCAGCCCAACCTCGACGGGATCATCAACGAAGAGGTGGCCTCGCCGCCGCGCGTGATGATCCGCACGCGGAAAAAGACGATCGTCCCGCGCTCGACGACGCAGACCACCTACATGGAGGCCCTGTCGAGCGATGAGATGATCTTCGCGCTCGGGCCCGCCGGCACCGGCAAGACCTATCT
>JAEVYW010000262.1 GCA_023392555.1 Pseudomonadota bacterium
GGGTGGGCATGGCGAGGAAGAAGCTGAATTCCGCAGCCGTGCGGCGATCGATCCCCAGCGCCATCGCGCCGAGGATCGTGGCGCCGGATCGGCTGACGCCCGGGATCATCGCGAGGCACTGGACCAGGCCGACCAGCAGCGACTGCTTGAGTGTGAGGCTCGAGACGCCGCCGGATTCGGTCGGCTTGACCAGCCGCTCGACGACCAGGATGGCGACGCCGCCGATGATCAACGCCCAGGCGACGACCATCGCATTGCCGAGCATCGCGTCGATCGCGTCGCCGAAAATCAGGGCCAGGACAATGGCCGGCACGCAGGCGACGATGATGTTGCGGACGAAGGCGAAGGCCTCCGGCGAGCGGCGGAACAGGCCGAGGAAGACGGCCCAGAAGGTTCGCCAATACAGCACGACGATCGCGAGGATCGCGCCCGGCTGAATGGCGACGTTGAACGCTTCCCAATCGCTTGCCTTGAAGCCGAGCAGCTCCGTGGCGAGGATCAGGTGGCCGGTCGAGGACACCGGAAGATATTCGGTGATGCCCTCGACGATGCCGAGGAGGACAATCAGGATCAGGATCGGCATTAGGCTTGAAGCCTAGTTCGTCGCGGTCAGGTTGACGCGGCGGCGGGCGAAGCGGCTGCCTCCGTACTGGGCCAGCCAGAGCGAAGCGACCGCGCCGATTGGGGTCGGCTTGATACCGAACGCCTCGAGGCCCTTGCTGCCGTCGGACGCAATATTGTCGGTCTGGAGCATCAGCCATTGGTCGCGGGTAATCGGTGCACCGGGCAGGAACCCAAGGCGCGACATCGCCGACGCGACGGGCGCGGGAACATCGACCAGGTTGGTCTTCCGTCCGGCCGCGTTGAGGACCTCTGTCGTCAGCTCGCGCATGGTCAGGACCTGGGGGCCCACGATTTCATAAGTGTTTCCGCCGTGCACCTGCGGCGAGATTGCGGCGGCCGAGACGGCCTTGGCAAGATCCTCCACAAACACCGGCTGGAACTTCGCGGCCGGAGCAATCACCGGCAGAGCGGGCAAACGGGAGAGGCCGGCCAAGCGGTTGGTCAGCATGTCCTCGGGGCCGAAGACGATCGACGGGCGGATGATCGTTGCGCCCGGGAAGGCCTCCCGAACGGAGCGCTCGCCTTCGCCTTTGGACCGCGCATACTCCGATTGGGCCTCCGGATCGGCGCCGATCGCGGAGACATGGACCAGCGACTGGACGCCGGCGTCGCGCGCGGCCTTTGCAATGGCGCCGGCACCACGGCCGTTGATTGCGCCGGCGCTCTTGAAGGAGCCGACGAGGTTGACGACGGCAAAAGCGCCTTCGACCGCGCTGCGGATGCTGGCTTCATTGGTGACGGTGGCCTGGACGGAGCCCCATTGGCCGACCTGGGCCAGAGGCTGAAGGAAATAAGCGTGACGCGGCTCGCGGCTGGCGACGCGGATCCGGACGCTTTCGTCCAGAAGATATTCGCAGACGTAGCGGCCGATGAAGCCGCCCCCACCGAAGACGGTGACGAGCTTGTAATCGCGGTCGATCATGGGTGCGCGGGTTAGGGTTCGGATGCGCGATTGACAAGCGGAGTTGGGCCCTCCAAATGGCGCGCCCTACCGACAAGAATAGCTCCTGTGCCCAGGTGGCGGAATTGGTAGACGCACCAGCTTCAGGTGCTGGCGCTCGCAAGGGCGTGGAGGTTCGAGTCCTCTCCTGGGCACCACTTGCCGAACGGCGAGGTGGAACGAGCGCGAAACGACTATCCTTACGCTTGTGCGTTTGAGCGAAGCGCGCTTTTGTCTTTGTGAGTCCGGTTCTTGAGCAGCGACCCCGCCCTCCTTCATCGCGAGCAGCGCACGAGCACGGTTGGGAAGCCGGCAGCTGCGGGGCATCGCTTGCACGAAATCATCCGGCTGCCGCTTTACGCTCTTGCCGTTTTCACCGGAGCCAAGAGCTTTGCCGACAATCCCGTCCTCGGCTCGCGCCGGCTGAATCGGCGAGGACTGCACGTGTGGCGGCTCAAGGCCACGCACGCGCTGGCGCGTGCGCGCCGGCGGCGGTTGGCGCGGTCAGTGCCGCAGGAGGAGCGGGAGGCCTTCGACAGGGATGGCTTCGTCGTCGTCCGCGACCTTCTTCCGACCGATGAGTTCGAGATGCTGCGGTCCGAATTGTTTGCGATGGCGCTCGAGAGCCGCGAACAGCAGCAGGGTGACACGATCACGCGGCGCGTTCCTGTCGGGCCCGAATTGCGCAGGCGTTTGCCGGTCCTCGACCGCCTGTTGACCAGCCCGGGTTGGACGGCGCTGATGGGTTATGTCGCCAGCACCCGCAGCGAGCCGCTGTATTACGTGCAGACCATCTTCGGCGGATTTGCCGAGGGGCCGGACGATCCGCAGCTCCAGCTTCATTCCGACACGTTTCATCCGTCGCTCAAGGCCTGGTTCTTCCTGACCGATGTCGAGGAAGAAGACCGGCCGCTCACCTATGTCGCAGGGTCGCACAGGCTGACCCCGCAACGGCTCGATTGGGAGCAAAGGCGCAGCGAGACGGTCCTGGCGGAGGGCGACCGCCTCTCACAGCGCGGATCCTTCAGGGTTGCGGCCGAAGAGCTTGGCGCACTTGGCCTGCCGCAGCCGGCGCGGTTCTGCGTGCCCGCGAACACTTTGGTGGTCGCGGACACGTGTGGGTTCCATGCCCGCGGCGATGCCGCCGGACGGACGGTCCGAGTTGAGATCTGGGCCTACTCGCGGCGGACGCCGTTCCTTCCGTGGACGGGATTGGACCCGCTCTCGTGGCGGCCGCTGGCGCAGCGGCGGGCGCAATGGCTCGTGCAGCTCATCGACGCCCTGGACCGCCGTGGGCTCGCCAAGCAGCATTGGCGGTCCGTGGGGCCGAAGCGTCCTCAGCTATTCTGAAGCGGACCTTCGATCCCGACCAGCGCGATTGCGGAAGGGGAGAGGGTGAGTAATTCACCGGGAGCCGCCAGGAGGCACTCTCCGGCTCCGACAGTCGCATGACCGGCCGTAGCGCTTCCGGACAACGGCATGACCCAGCGCCGCTGACCGGCGATTGAAGCCGGGAGGTCCTCGGCTCCGTCTGCACGCAGAAGGGAAAAGTGCGAACTCGACACGAGCAGGCCATCTGTCGTTTCGGCTGGCTTGAAATGCGAAGCGTCGAAATTGGCTCGCGAAACCTGTGTCGCCTCGTCGAGGTGAAGCTCGCGCGGACGGCCGTAGTCGTAAAGCCGATAGGTCACGTCGACGTTCTGCTGAAATTCCAGCAGCGAGATGCCGGCGCCGATGGCGTGAATGGTGCCGGCCGGGACGAACACGAAGTCGCCGGTGCGGACCGGCTTCCAGTCCATCAGATCTTCGATCGAGCCGTCGAGGGCCGCCGAGCGGATTTCTTCCGCCGAAAGTTCGCTGGTCAGGCCGAGGCCAAGCCGGGCGTCCGGCTGCGCGTCGAGGATGTACCAGCATTCGGTCTTGCCGCGCTCAAGGCCGCGTTCGCGCGCCTGGGCGTCGTCCGGATGGACCTGGACCGACAATTTTTCACTGGTGAAGATATATTTGACGAGAAGCGGGAGCTCCGCGCTGTTCGGATGCTCGAACCAGATTTCGCCGATCTTTTTCTGGCCGCCATTCGCGAACGGAGCCGGGAGCTCGGTGCGCCCCCACGGCTTTTCCACATGGCGCGTGCGAAGCGCGACGCTTCGCATCTGAGCGGCCGGTCGCTCGGTCAATTGTGGCTCTTCGTGCAACTTAGATGTCCCTTTTAGCGCAACGGCCGATTTTCTGGACAGGTGACGGTTGGCCGCTCCGAGCTTTGCGCGGCGCCATCAGCCATCGTTCGACGAAAGGTTATCAAAGAAAAGGGGCCGGCCGTGAGGCCGACCCCAATCCTTTTCCAAGCGAGGCTGTTAGCCGCGCTCGGGAGCCGGCGGCGGCGGCGGCGGCGGCGGCG
>JAEVYW010000017.1 GCA_023392555.1 Pseudomonadota bacterium
CGCAATGCCCAGCGAGCGATGGCGATCGCGCCGACACTGGCATCCGCCCACACGGCGCTCGCCGAGATCCTTCGTGTCTCTTTGGAATTCCGGGACGCCGACCGGGAATATCGACGAGCCCTTTCGCTGGCGCCGCGCGATGCCACGACCCTGCGCGACTTCGCCCGGTTTTCCGGCCAGCTCGGGCGATCCGCGGAGGCAATGCGGCTCGTCGACGAGTCCATCGCCCTCGATCCGCTCAGCCCAGCCTCCTACACCTCTCGCTCCTGGGTGCTTGTCGCGAACCGCCTCCTGGCGGAAGCCGTCGACTTTTCGCTCAAGATTGCGCGGCGATGGCCCGAGTTCGTTTCATGGCTTCAGATTGCCTACTGCCTCATCTTGCTCAATCGGTTCGACGAGGCACTCAAGGTGGCGCCGAACGTCGACAAGACGGGCGGTTCCGGAGGCCAGGATCTGGCGCTGGCATTGCTCAATGCGCGGTTGGGAAAAGCGCAGGAGACCGAAACCCATCTTGCGGCCGTCAGACGCGTGTTCGGCGACGCGGCAAGCTACCAATATGCGCAAGTGTACTCACTGCTGGGTGACAAGACGCGGGCTTTCGCGGCGCTCGACCGTGCCTGGGTGATTAAAGACAGCGGCCTACTCTGGCTGAAGGTCGATCAAACGCTCGACGGCTTGCGTAGCGAGCCGCACTTCCAGGCTCTCCTCAAACGGCTGGATCTGCCGGCATGACCGACCTGTTCGTCTCCTACAAAGCCGAGGATCGGGCGCGCGTCGCGCCCTTGGTGCAGGCGCTGCAGGCGGACGGATATTCGGTCTGGTGGGACGCGGAGATCGGCGGGGGCGAAGAATGGCGCGACGCGATCTGTCAGCACCTCGACGCGGCGCAGAGGGTCATCGTCGTCTGGAGCAAGAAGTCGGTCGGGCCGCACGGCAATTTCGTTCGCGACGAAGCCACCCGGGCGCTGAAACGACGCGCCTATCTTCCCGTGCGCATCGACAAGGTCGATCCGCCGCTCGGCTTTGGTGAGATGCAGTCGCTCGATCTCGTCGGGTGGAAGGGCGACCGCGAAAGCAGGAAATACCAGGCGCTGCTCGCCGCGCTCGGTAAGGACCGACCAGCCCTGGTGGGGTGGCCGCGCAAAGGCATCGACCGGCGCACCGCGATCGGCGGTGCCGTTACGGCCGTGGCCGTGGCCGTCGCGGCGGTCGGCGGTTGGGCGCTTCTCCGTCCCACCTCCGCCAAGGCGGACAGCATCGCGGTGCTCCCATTCGCGAACCTCAGCGGCGACCCGGGCCAGGACTATTTCTCCGATGGCATCGCCGAGGAATTGCGCAGCGCCCTAGCCCGCATTGCCGGGCTCAAGGTTGTCGGCCGCATCTCGTCGGAAGCCGTCCGTGACGAAGACGCCAAGCAGGCCGCACGGAAGCTCTCCGTCGCCAACATCCTCACCGGAAGTGTCAGGCGATCGCCAGGCCTGATCCGCGTGAACGCCCAATTGATCGATGGCCGCAATGGCATCGAGCGCTGGTCGGAAACCTACGATCGCGCGGCAGGCGACGCCATCGACGTGCAGGCCGACATTGCCACGAATGTCGCCGAGGCCCTGAGCTTCAGCCTCGGCCGGAAGGAGGCCGGACCGGGTTCTGGAGGAACGCGGAACGCCGAAGCTCAGGATGCCTACCTGCAAGGCCTCGCGGCACGGCGGATGGGCTTGGACAGGGAATTGCTCCAGCAAGCGATCAGCAACTTCGATCAGGCAATCTCGCTCGATCCGAAATTCGCCGATGCGTACGCACAAAAGGCATTCGCACTGGTCGACCTCACCGGCGTCTTCTCGACGAATGCTTCAGAGTTCAAAACCGGTTTCGCCGAGGCGTCGAGGACGGCGCGCAAGGCCGTCAGCCTTGCGCCGGGCAATGCGATGGGCCGGGCGGCCCTCGCGGAAACGCTTGCTGGAAATCTCGATTTCCGGGGTGCAGATGCGCAATACCGGCTGGCGGCGCGAGGCGGGTCCAATGACCCCACCGTCACTACCAATTACGGCCTGTTCCTGAGCCTGACTGGCAGAATGAACGAAGGGCTGCGCACCGCCGAGCGTGCCATTGCGCTCGATCCTCTCAATCCACGGCCCTACGTTGCGAAGGGCTCGGCGCTGTTCAACCTGAAGCGTTACGAAGAAGCGATCGGAGCGTTCGAACGAGTTGTGACGCTGGCGAAGTTCGCGCCGAACCTGGCGCTGGTCCGCATCGGTGAGTGCCATATGTTGCTCGGCCATGACGCCGAAGCACGGAGCGCGTTCAGCCGGGTTCCGCAGGACGATCTGTTTCGGATCACGTCCGAAGCCATTATGGCCGCGCGCAAGGGCGACCGGGCGTCATCGCAGGTGAGCCTAGCAAGGCTCAGGGCTTTGTCCGGAGAGACGGCGCTCTATCAGCAGGCGCAGGTCCTGGCGCAGCAGAAGGACGTCGACAGCGCTATCGCTGCTCTAAACCGCGCCTTTGTGGTTCGCGATCCCGGGCTCCAGAGCCTCGCCGCGGATCAATATCTAGACCCGTTGCGATCGGACCCCCGCTTCCACGCCCTCGCGACCAAGCTCGGCTTCCCCCTTTAATCTGTGCCGACGCCGTGGCAGGGGCGGCGCATGGCGACGCGTAAACCTAT
>JAEVYW010000101.1 GCA_023392555.1 Pseudomonadota bacterium
ACCCCGATGCGATCGAAGCCGGGCGGTCACTCGTCCCCGCTTCTGAAGACAAGCTCACCCTGATCGAAGAGAGGTTCAGCCAGATGGACCGCGTTCTCGAAGAGCGCGGCATTGGGCTCGTCGACGCCATCGCCCTCGATATCGGCGTGTCGTCGATGCAACTGGACAGAGCGGACCGCGGCTTTTCCTTCTCGGCCGACGGTCCGCTCGACATGCGCATGGAGCAGGCGGGGCAGACCGCCGCCGACTTCCTCAACGAGGCTGAGGAAGCCGAGATCGCGCGCATCATCCGCGAATATGGCGAGGAGCCGCGCGCCCGTTCGATCGCCCGCGCAATCGTCAACGATCGCCCGATCGAGCGGACTGCCGAGCTTGCAGCGATCGTTCGCCGCGCCGTTGGATACCGCACGGGCATGAAGAGCGACCCGGCGACGCGCACCTTCCAGGCGATCCGCATCCACTTGAACGCCGAGCTCGAGGAGCTCGAGGTCGGGCTGGCCGCGGCCGAGCGCTCTTTGAAGCCCGGCGGCCGGCTAGCCGTGGTCACCTTCCACAGTCTCGAGGACCGCATCGTGAAGCGGTTCTTCCGTGAACGTAGCGGCGCGACGCCAGCGGGGTCGCGTCACCGCCCGGTAGCAGTGCAAGGCCCCGCACCCACATTCGAAGCGGTCGCAAAGCCGGCCGGTCCTTCGGAAGCCGAGGTCGCGCGCAACCCGCGTGCCCGGTCCGCCCGTCTGCGCAGCGCCGTTCGCACGGCGGCGCCCGCCTGGAAGCCTCAGTCAGGAGAGAAGAAATGAGCGGCCGTAGCTTCCGCTCTGTGTTCATGGTCGCAAGTTGCGCGGGAGCCGCCCTTGGCTGCTACCTTGTGTCGTTGAACGTCGCTTCGGAGCGGGCATCGCTCGAGGACGTCGAAAACCGCATCGTCCTGGCTCAGCGCGACATTCGCCTACTCCAGACGGAGATCGGCACGCGCGGCCGCCTGGCCCAGCTCGAACGCTGGAACGTGAAGGTGATCCAATTGTCGGCTCCGACCGCCGATCAGTTCCTGGAAGGCGGCTTCCAGCTCGCCCGGCTTGGCCGGCCCGAGCAGAAGACCGTCGATGCTCCTGTCGTGTTTGCTTCGGCGCCCGCGCCGTCTTCCCCATCCGCGCCGCTCGAGGAGGGCGAGCGTGTCGCGGATAACGGTGCGGGTGCCACCCCTGCTGCTCCGGCTGCGGCTCCGTCGCAGTTGCTGCATCAGGCAAGCCTGAAGCTTCCGCCGCGTGCCGCAGCGCCGGTCAAGGTTGCGCAGGCGACGCCGAAGGTGGTGGTCGAGAAGAAGTCGACTGCGTCGGAGAAGAAGGCCGCGGTCGAAAAGGCGCCGGCGAAGGCTCCGGCCAAGCCCGTTGCGCTCGCTTCGAAGGCGCTTCCGGCGGCTGCAAAGCTTGCCTCGGCTCCGGCCAAGAAAGCTGGGGATAACAAGGCGAAGGCCGATGCCAAGCCGGTGACAAAGCCGGTGCGCACGGCCAAGGTCGATCCTCTCGCACCGCTCGCGAAACCCAAGGATTCCGCCAAGGCTCGATGAACGCTCCGACGCCCGCTCTCGTCGCACATCGGCCCGAGCGGCTTCGCCTCGTCGGCCAGCGCCGCCAGATCCTCGCCATGATGCACCAGCGGCTGATGTTCGGCATGCTGGTCTACGGCGGTGTGGTGGCGCTCATCGTGCTGCGCATCCTCTATCTCGCGGCGTTCGGCGATCATGCCGGCGCGAAGAGCTCGCTGACGGCATTGGTGCCGGAACGCGGCGACATCATCGACCGCGACGGCCAGCCCCTGGCGCGGACGATCGACGCGTGGACGATCGGCCTGCACCCCGGAAAGGTGATCGGCGACAAGCTGGAGCTTGCGCGCAAGCTGGCGCAGCTGATGCCGGAGCGCGACGAAGCGCAATATTTCGCGATGCTTCGGTCGGGGAAGCGCTTCTTCTACCTCCGTCGCCGCGCTGCTCCGGGCGTCGTCGAGGCGGTCAACGCGCTCGGCGAGCCGGGCCTGGCACTCGAACGCGAGCCCGACCGCCTCTACCCGCAGACCAGCCTTGCGGCGCACGTCATCGGCTACACCACCGTCGATGGCCACGGCGTCGCGGGCATGGAACGCGCGTTCGACAAGCAATTGTCCGACCCGGCGCTTCGCGGCCAGCCGCTGCAACTCGCGATCTCGAGCCGCATCCAGCAGGCGCTGGAGCATGAACTGCTGACCGCCAAGACCAAGTTCTCGGCCAAGGGCGGCGCGGGCGTCATCATGGACATCCACACGGGTGAGGTGCTGGCGCTGACGTCGCTGCCGCAGCTTAATCCCAATGCGGCCGGCGACGGCACGGACGAGGCGCGCTTCAACCGCGCGACACTGGGCGTGTTCGAGCTCGGCTCGACGTTCAAGCCGTTCACCGTCGCGATGGCCATGGACAGCGGGATCATCAAATCGTTCGGCAAGATGTACCCGTGCCCGCGGGACTTCCCGGCGTACGGCAAGGTCATTCACGATACGCACCCGTACGGCCGCGCCTGTTCCGTCGCGGAGATCATGAAGGAAAGCTCCAACATCGGCTCCGCGCAGATTGCGGCCGAGGTCGGAGCCAAGCGCCAACGCGAGTTCCTCGACAAGATGGGCTTCCTGCGGAAGAGCGATGTCGAGCTTCCCGAGAAGACCAAGCCGATCCTGCCGCGCGATTGGGGTCCCTTGGACGTCATGACGATCGGTTTCGGGCACAGCCTCGCGGTCAGCCCGCTGCACCTTGCGAGCGGTTATGCGACCCTGTTCAACGGTGGCATCTACCGTCCGCCGACGCTGCTGAAGATCGGAAAGAACCATCGCGTCGGCCAGGGGCATCGTGTGTTCACCGAGGACACCAGCTACAAAATGCGCTCGCTCCTCCGCCTGGTCGTCACCAACGGCACAGGCAAGAAGGCCGACGCCGCGGGCTATCGCGTCGGCGGCAAGACGGGTTCGGCGGAGAAATACGGCAATCGGAATTTGCTGATCACCAGTTTCGCGGGTGTGTTCCCGATGGACGAGCCGCGCTATGTGATGGTCATGATGCTCGACGAGCCCCAGGGAACGGCAGAGACCTTCGGATTTCGTACGGCTGCGTGGAATGTCGGTCCGGCGTTCGGCGCCGCGGTCAGCCGGATCGCGCCGATGCTCGGCGTTCATCCCAGCAAGACGCGCGAGCCTGACATGTCGCTTGTGCTTCCGTTCGTTCACGAAAAAGCGGAGCACTAAACCCAGTGAAACTGTCCGATCTCGCGGGCATCGACAGCGATTCCGAAGTGACGGGTTTTGCAATCGACCATCGCAAGGTGGCGAAGGGCAGCGTCTTCGGCGCGTTCAAGGGCGCCGTGTTCAACGGCGAGGACTTCATCGGCGAAGCAGTAGATCGCGGGGCGGTTGCGGTGGTGGCTCGTCCGGAGGCGTCGGTCACGGATGTGCCGCATCTCGCAGATGCTGAGCCGAGGCGGCGGTTCGCCGAGCTCGCGTCGCGCTTCTACGGGCCGTATCCGGAGACTGTCGTCGCCGTGACGGGCACCAACGGCAAGACCTCGACGGTCGAGATGACGCGTCAGCTTTGGCGCATGGCTGGCCATCGCTCGGCGTCGATCGGCACGTTGGGCGTCACGACCTCCGATGACCAGGTGAAGACCGGCCTGACGACGCCGGACATCGTCACCTTCCTCAATAATGTTGCGGGCCTGAAGCGCATGGGGATCAGCCATGTGGCGTACGAATCGTCGTCGCACGGGCTCGACCAGCATCGTGCCGAAGGCGTGCCGTTGAAGGCCGCGGCGTTTACGAACTTCAGCCGCGACCACCTCGATTACCACCCGTCGATGGAAGACTATTTCGAAGCGAAGATGCGGCTGTTCGACGAGCTTCTCCCGGCCGATGGGACGGCGGTCATCTGGACCGACGATCCGAAGTCGGCCGAGGTGATTGAGCGAGTTCGTCGACGCGGGATTGCGACGATGACGGTCGGCCGCGCAGGCGAGACGTTGAAGCTGTTGGAGCAGCAGCCGACCGCGCTCGGGCAGAATCTTGTCATTCAATATGGCGAGGGGACGTACCGCATCGCGCTCCCTCTGATCGGTGCGTACCAGGCCGCGAACGTTCTGGTTTCGGCTGGACTGGCCCTTGCGACGGGCGGCGAATTTGAGGCGACATTCTCTGCGATGCAGCGGCTGGCGCCGGTGCGCGGGCGGCTTGAGCGTGCCGTCATCAGCCGGGCCGGGGCGCCGGTCTACATCGACTATGCGCATACGCCGGATGCCCTCGAGGCCGCGATTGCAGCGCTTCGCCCGCACGTGAGAAATCGCCTGATCACCGTGTTCGGCG
>JAEVYW010000156.1 GCA_023392555.1 Pseudomonadota bacterium
CATATGCACACCCCCGTTTGTCGCGGGACCATGCCCAATTCGCGAATGCGCGTCATCAGTCCTTTTTGGCTACCCTTGTCCATTCGGTGACCTGGTAGCCGCGTTCCTGGAGACAACCTGCAAGCGCAGTCTTGATCGCGCGTTCCTTCTTGGCGCGTTTGGCGCGTGCCATTCCCCATGCTCCGCCAAGCACGGCGAATGGCAGCAGCACGATCGTCGCGCTGGCCAAGGCGAGGCCGCCATATCCTCCCGCTGCAGCCGCCGCGGCACTGCCGACCGCTGCCGTTCCGGCGCCTGCTCCTGCACCCACCGCAGCAGAAGCAGCACGGCCGCTGCTGTCGAGCTTGCCGGCGACGAGAAGCTGTTGGCAGGTCGCGTAAGCGGCGGTGAAGTCGGCCTGGCTCGTCGGAGGAGGGGACAGGCGCGGTTCGAACTCGCGCGGTCTCGATGAACAGGCCTGCAGCCCGAGACATAGAATCAACGCGGCGGCTATAACCGGCCTGTGCTTCATTGCCCTTCCCCCTTGGCAATTCGAACGCCCGCCAATCGATGGCATGTTTTTGATCTGACTGCCAATTTGCGCCGCCGGAGCGGTGATGTTGAACCGTGCGCACCGAACCGCCATCTGTAGGAAAATGGCGATTCAAATCCGTACCAGCCTGGCCGAGCCGGAAGCGAACGAGGCGTTCGTTCCGCACCGTCCCGCACGTCCCGAGAAGCATGAGGGCGGCAAGGCCTTCAAGATCTCGTCCGAGTTCGAGCCGGCCGGCGACCAGCCGCTGGCGATCAAGGAACTGACCGAAGGCGCGCTAGGCGGCGAGCGCAGCCAGGTGCTCCTCGGTGTCACCGGATCAGGCAAGACGTTCACGATGGCCAAGGTGATCGAGACGCTGCAGCGCCCGGCGCTGATCATCGCGCCGAACAAGATCCTCGCGGCGCAGCTCTACGGTGAGTTCAAGAGCTTTTTCCCCGACAACGCCGTCGAATATTTCGTCAGTTACTACGACTATTACCAGCCGGAGGCCTACGTCCCGCGAACCGACACCTACATCGAGAAGGAAAGCTCGGTGAACGAGGCGATCGACCGCATGCGCCACTCGGCAACGCGGTCGCTCCTCGAGCGCGACGACGTGATCATCGTCGCGTCGGTCTCGTGCCTCTACGGCATCGGCTCGGTCGAGACCTATTCGGCGATGACCTTCGCGCTGAAGAAGGGATCGAGCGAGGACCAGCGTGAGGTCATCCGAAAGCTCGTCGCGCTCCAGTATAAGCGCAACGACCAGGGCTTCGCGCGCGGCAATTTCCGCGTCCGCGGCGACAATCTGGAAATCTTCCCGTCGCACTATGAGGACACTGCCTGGCGCGTGTCCTTCTTCGGCGACGAGATCGAGGACATCGTCGAGTTCGACCCGCTGACCGGCCAGAAGGCGGCGAGCCTCGACAGCGTGAAGATCTACGCCAACTCGCACTATGTGACGCCGGGCCCGACCCTGAAACAGGCGATGGAGGCGATCCGGCACGAGCTCGAGGAGCGCTTGAAGGAGCTGGTCGCCGAAGGTCGGTTGCTCGAGGCGCAGCGGATCGAGCAGCGCACCAACTTCGACCTCGAGATGATCGCCGCGACGGGCAGCTGCGCCGGCATCGAGAACTATTCGCGTTTCCTCACCGGCCGGCTTCCGGGCGAGCCGCCGCCAACCCTGTTCGAATATCTTCCCGACAACGCTTTGCTGTTCATCGACGAAAGCCACCAGACGGTGCCGCAGATCGGCGCGATGGCGCGCGGCGATCATCGGCGGAAAATCACGCTCGCGGAATATGGCTTCCGCTTGCCGAGCTGCATCGACAACCGCCCGCTGCGCTTCAACGAATGGGACGCGATGCGACCGCAGACCACGTTCGTCTCGGCAACGCCGGGCACGTGGGAAATGAACGAGACCGGGGGCGTGTTCTCCGAACAGGTCATCCGCCCGACCGGGCTCATCGACCCGCCAGTCGAGATCAAGCCGGTCGAGGACCAGGTGGACGACCTCGTCAACGAAGCGAAGATCACGGCGAAGAAGGGCTATCGCACACTCGTCACGACCTTGACCAAGCGCATGGCGGAGGACCTGACGGAGTACCTCCACGAAGCCGGCCTGCGCGTCCGCTACATGCACTCGGACGTCGAGACGCTGGAACGCATCGAGCTCATCCGTGAGCTGCGGCTGGGCGTCTACGACGTGCTCGTCGGCATCAACCTGCTTCGCGAAGGCCTCGACATTCCCGAGTGCGGACTGGTTGCGATTCTCGACGCGGACAAGGAAGGCTTCCTGCGTTCGGAAACCTCGCTGATCCAGACCATAGGCCGCGCCGCGCGTAACGTCGAAGGCCGCGTCATCCTTTACGCCGACACCAAGACAGGCTCGATCGAGCGCGCGCTGGCCGAGACCGACCGCCGCCGCGAAAAGCAGGTCGCCTACAATCTCGAGCACGGCATCACGCCCGAAAGCGTGAAGCGCAACGTCAGCGACATCATCGCCCACGTGTCGATGCGCGACGGCGTCGTGGTCGACACCGGCGACGACGAGCGGCCGCACCTCGTTGGCCACAACCTCAAGGCGTATATCGCCGACCTCGAGCAGCGGATGCGGAAGGCCGCCGCCGACCTCGAGTTCGAAGAAGCGGGACGTCTTCGCGACGAGATCCGCCGGCTGGAGGAAGACGATCTCGGCATCCCGCACGATCAGCGCGTCGCGCCACGTCCGATGGGCAACTCGACCGAGGGCAAGCCGGGCACGCGCAAGGGCCGCTTCGGCAAGCAGGGGCGCACGCGCTTCGGTGGGCGGCGCTGACCCTTGTTCAGCGACGCGCAACCCAAACATCGTCAGTGAGTTTCACAGATAATGCTGCCCGGGAGAGCGCCGCGAGAGCGGCGCTAAGTTTATGCACAAAGGCCTCCTTTTCGTCTTCGGCGCCGCGGCGCTTTCGCTGACCGCCCCGTCCGTTGCGCAGCCGCGCGGCGACGAGCCGATCGCGGTTCCGCGCGCGATCAAGCAGGGCATCGATTTCGTTTACGTCGATCCGCAGATGAGCACCGTCGCGCGCAAGCGCCAGCGGCCGCAGAACTGGCTTTCCCGGATCTTCAACTTCGACTTCGGCGGCGGCCGCAATCGCGCCGCCCCGAACCCGCTCTTCGTCCAACTCGGCCGCGGGCTTCAGCAATATGAGAACACCTACGGCCGGCTGCCGCAGGTCAAGATCCCCGCCGGCGGGGCGTTGAAGCGTGGCTCGACCGGCAAGCGCGTCGACCTGCTCCGCACCCGCCTTGGACTGGCTCCGGGCGGCGGTTACGACACGCAGCTGTTCCAGAGCGTCGCGACCTACCAGACCGTTCACGGCATTTCGCCGGCCGACGGGATTGCCGGACGCGCGACCATCGCTTCGCTCAACCGCGGTGCTGACTATTATGCGCGCCGCATCGCGATCAACGTCGAGCGTGCCTACCGCCTGCCGAACACGCGCACCTTCGACCGCTACGTGGTCGTCGATTCCGGCGCCGCCGAGGCTTACCTCTTCGACCGCGACCGCATTGCCGACGGCATGAAGGTCGTTGTCGGTGCGCCGAAGACCAAGACGCCGATGATCGCGGTCATCATGCGCAACGCCAAGGCCAACCCGTATTGGAACGTGCCGCCGGAACTGGTGCGCAGCCTGACCGCGAAGAAGGTGCAGGAGCAGGGCACCGCCTATTTCAAGAACTTCCATTACGAAGTGCTGCGCGACTGGAGCCCGGACGCTCCGGTCATCGACCCGAAGACGGTGAACTGGCGTGCGATCGCTTCCGGCAAGCAGCGTCCCGACTTGATCCACGTTCGCCAGCTGCCGGGACCGTGGAATTCGATGCGCCACATGAAGTTCGAGATGCCGAACGACTTCGGCATCTACCTGCACGACACGCCGCACACCGAATTGTTCGCCAAGAACGATCGCTGGCTCAGCAATGGCTGCATTCGTCTCCAGGACTATCAGCGGTTCGCGCGCTGGGTCTTCGGATACGTGCCTCAGGGCACGACCGGGCGCGAGCAGACGTTCCTGCTTCCGCGGCCCGTGCCGGTTTACCTGACCTACCTGACAGTTGAGCCGAGCACGATCGGCGGCGTCCAGTTCCGGCCGGACCCGTACGGTTGGGACTCGCTCGCCATGCCCCAGATGTTCGGCGTCGCCTCGGCGGGCGAAAGCCTGCCCGCGGCCGCTTAACGCGGGCTCGTCAGCGCAGCACGCCTCTCGCGGCCATGATCCGCGAGTAGGTGAGCAAGGCAATGGCGACGACCCAGATGGTGACGGTCATCACCCACATGGGTGTCGTCATCATGCCCGGCGGCATGTTCGTGATCCCGAACTGATAGATCGCCATGACGATCAGGGCAGCAAGTGACGCGCCGAAGGCCAGCGTGGCCCACCGGAGCCGCGCGAGCAGGAGAAGCGAGCCGAGCAGCGCGCCCCAGACACCCACCGCCCAGACCGCGACGGCCCAGCTTGGATAACTTGTGAAATAGTCGACCATTTCAGGCCCGCCCATCTTCTGAAGATAGGCCATGTTCTTCGACTGGGTCATGACATAGTCGTAGCAGCCGAACCCGTTCCACAGCGTCGCGAGAATGCCGACGATCCATAGATGTGCGGGTGTGCGCGATCCAACTGGCGCGCCCATCTCAACGGCGTCATCCATCGGTCTTTCCCCCTGGTCGACCGCGGCCGCGCCCACAGAGCGGACCGGGGCCAATCAGGAGGAAATGCCTATTCGCGCCTCATGTCAAACTTGCAGGGCCGCGATCAGAAGCCGACGTTCAATCCGACGTGGGCCGAAACTTCGTGCCCGTCCTTCTTGCCGACCGTGGCCGAGCCGACCGCGTTGAGGCTGACGCGGTCGAGGATGCCGGCGCTGCCGCCAAAGGCGATTCGGCCGTACGGCTTCTTCGACCGGTTATCGAAGTCCCAGGTGTTGACGATCCCTGGAGCGCTGGTCTGCGCGAAGCGGATGCTGCGTGCGCCGTTCAGCATTTCCTTTTCGAGCATTGCCGAAAGGAACGGGCGAACGGACATGCCGCTGGCGTCGAAGTCGCCGCGGACCTCCGCGCCGATGCCGCCGGTCATGGACTTGGCCGCGACCGAGCTGACGTTGAGCGTCAGGGCGGCGTCGCCCTCCTCGGTGTAGCCGTCGACCTTGGCCTTCGCGTAGTCGATGGCGATCACCGGGCCCGCGCGCATGATGCCGACCGGGAACAGGTAGCCGCCCTTTGCGCCGGCGAGCCAGTGGTTGCCGTCGACCGAGGCATGCAGCGGGTCGATTACGCCGTCGCGACGCAAATTGTGATCGTCCTTGCCGTAGCCCAGATAGCCCTGTGCGAAGCCGCCGAGGATCGCGAAGCCGGCGAAGCCGCCGAGCTGGACGCTCTTGCCTCGATCGCGCGCGACGTCGGCGCCGAAGCGCGCCTTTGGACGCGCGACGTTGACCGCGACACCGACCTTGCCGTTTCCAAAACCATAGGCGAGGCCGGCAGTGGCTCCGACGCCGTCGACGTCGAACTGGTCGGTCGAGTGGTTGGCTTTGACTTCCTTCGAGTGGGTGTCGCCGACCAGGAAGAAGTTCAGGCCTTCGGCAACGTCGCCGTCACGCGGGGAACCGACGTCTAGGCGGGTCGACAAGGTGCGGCCGAACTGGCGTGCCGTCTGAAGACCGAGTTCGCCCGGCGCTTCGAGCGTCAGCGGCGCCTGAATCTGCGCTGCGATGTATTGGGCGATGATCGCCGATCCCTGCGACGTCGGGTGAAGCGCGTCGCCGTAGAACAGGTAGCCGGCGCCCGCGTTTGCGACGCAGGTGGGGTTCGGGAAGATCGGGCAGACGAGGCCGTTGGTAATGCCGTAAGCGGCAGGATCGGCGACGATGTTCGCGAGGACCAGGTTCGCGTCGAGGTAATGCACGATCGTGCCGTTGGCGGCATAGCCGGCTAGCACCTGTTGAATGCCCGGATTGAAGGTCTGGGCGAAGGCGTTGCGCACGGCTTGGGCGCCGGGGTTCGTAGCGACTTCCGGCGCGACCGCAGTGTTGAGCGCGAGATAGCTCAGAGTCGGCGCACCGGCGTTGACCAGCACGTTGAGGTTTGTCTGCGCCGCAGCCACGGAGGCGGTTGCCGCCACCTGCGCACCGGCGACGGTCCCGCCGGTCGATTGGTAGATGCGGGCGTCATTCCCGCCGATCGAGACGGTGACGAGATCGCCCTGCTGGAAGGTCGGGGCAATCGTCGGGAAAACGCCCCCGCCGCCGTTGGTAAAGCTTACGACCTCATAGGTCAGGCCGGGCAGGCCAACGCCGTTGGTGTTGGTGTTGTTGGTCAGCGCGCCGCCGATGGCGAAATTGTAGATCGGAGCGTCGAGCAGATTGCCGAGCGTATCGACATAGTTAGTGCCGCCGGTGAAGCGGCCGGTCGGATAGACCTGCGCGGCCTGCGGCGGGACGGCCGGCAGAAGCTGGAACAGGTTGCCGTCGTCGGCAAGGCTGTCGCCGAAGGCGATGATGCGGTCGACCTGCTGCGCTGAAGCAGGCGTTGCAAGTGTCGTGGCGGCAAGGGCAGTTGCGCCGAACAGGGCGCGGCTCAGCAAGCGGGTCGTCATGGTGCTATCTCCCCCGGGC
>JAEVYW010000168.1 GCA_023392555.1 Pseudomonadota bacterium
ACCGCCTGCTGCAGCTTTCGGATGAAGAGCGGGCGCGGGGCGTCGTGGCCTTCTCGTCAGGCAATCACGCTCGTGGTGTGGCGATTGCAGCGAAGCGCCTCGGCATTCGCGCGATCATCGTCATGCCGAGCGACGCTCCGACGGTGAAGGTCGAAGGCACCCGAGCCGAAGGCGCGGAAATAGTCTTCTACGACCGCTATCGCGAAAGCCGGGAAGCGATTGCCGCGAAACTTGCAGCAGAGGGTGGGGCGACCGTCGTTCCCAGCTTCGACGACCCGGCCATCGTTGCCGGGCAGGGAACGGCGGGACTCGAAATCCTGGAGCAGATGCCGGAGCCGCCGAAGCGGATCGTCATTCCGTGCGGAGGTGGTGGGTTGGCCTCAGGCGTCGCTCTGGCCTGTCCGGACGCGGAGATCGTCGTCGTCGAGCCGGAAGGCTGGGACGACATGAAGCGCTCGCTCGAAGGCGACGAGATCGTGCCGGTGAGCGTCGATGCGCCGCCAACGCTTTGCGATGCCCTGCAGACGCCGCGCGTGTCACCGATCACCTTCGACATCCTTCGCGAGCGAGGCGCGAAGGCATTCTCGGCCAGCGAGGATGAGGTCAAAGCCGCCGTGCGCTGGGCATGGGACCGACATCAGCTTGTCGTGGAGCCGGGCGGTGCGGTCGCGCTGGCCGTGCTTCTGGCGGGCAAGATCGAGCCGCAGGACGGCACGGTGGTCATTCTGTCAGGGGGAAATGTCGATCCAGCGCTGCACGCGCGTATAGTTAGCGGCGAAGCTTAGGCAGCAGCGATCTTATATTCGCCGGGCTCGACGTGGACCGGGCTGCTGCGCTCGACAGCGCGGGTCAGTTCCTCGAGTTCAGCCGCCAGGATCTGAAGCTCCGCGGCGAGAGCCTTGGGATCGGTCTCGGCAATGCCCTTGGACGCGTCGAGCAGAGTATCGAGCATCATTGCGATGCACGGCAGGATCGTCTCTTCGATCCGGTCGAACGCCTCTTCGAGACGCGCCTGCTGTTCCTGTAACGGCATGAGGTCCATTCTGGCGGAAACTCGGTTAAGTTTTTCTGAAAGGAATATCGGATTTGAGCGGATTATCGTCCACCGTGATGGCCATTGCCATGCTCGCGGCCTGTCTGCTGATCGTCGGGGGCATCAAGCTGGCGATGCGCAAGGCCGATCGCGGCCGCGGGATCCTGATGATCCTCGCGGCGCTCGTCCTCGTCGGTAATGTGGTGATCTGGACGGTTTAGCGCTTGCCCAGCTTCGGCGCGACTTTCGGATCCGTCGCAAGGCGCATGTCGAGATAATCGTCGACCGACTTCATCAGCAGGTCGAGCTCGTTCGCGAAGAAGTGGTTCGCGCCCGGGATCGTGTCGTGATGAATGGTGATGTGCTTCTGCGTACGAAGCTTGTCGACCAGCTTCTGGACCGCGCTCGGCGTCACGACCTCGTCGGCCTCACCCTGGATGATGATGCCCGATGAGGGGCAGGGCGCGAGGAAGCTGAAGTCGTACATGTTCGCTGGCGGTGCGATCGAGATGAAGCCGCGGATCTCCGGGCGGCGCATCAGGAGCTGCATGCCGATCCAGGCGCCGAAGCTGACGCCTGCGACCCACGTGGTTTCCGCTTCGGGGTGGATCTGCTGGACCCAGTCGAGCGCGGAGGCGGCATCCGAAAGCTCGCCGATGCCGTTGTCGAACGTACCCTGGCTCTTGCCGACTCCGCGGAAATTGAACCGAAGGGTCGCGAAACCGCGCTTGACGAACGTTTGGTAGAGCAGTTGCACGATCTTATTGTTCATCGTTCCGCCGGCCTGCGGGTGCGAATGAAGGATCATCGCAACGGGTGCGCGGGGACGGGTGCCAGGGTGGAAACGGCCTTCGAGACGGCCCTCGGGCCCCGGAAAAATGACTTCTGGCATGGGTTGCGTGCAGCTCGCTTAAAATCGAAGAGCCGCGAGTGCAGGCTGCACCGCGGCGGCGGCTCCTATATAGGGAAGGCGCTTGCAGTAGCAATTGGCAGGAAACCGCGACTTCGATGGCGAACGATCGTCTTTATCTCGACCACGCCGCAACCACACCGGTGATTGCGCCAGCGCGCGCGGCAATCGCCGATGCGCTGGCCGCCTGGGCCAACCCGAGCTCGCCGCATGCAGAGGGACGGGCGGCCCGGTCGCTGCTGGAAAAGGCGCGGGGCGACATCGCCGAGGCGCTTGGCTGGCGTCATGACGTCATTTTCACTTCGGGTGCGAGCGAGTCCGTCGAGATTGCAGCATTGCGGACGCGGATCGCGGGGCGTGCACATGGGGCGACGGAGCATCCGATCGTTCCGCACGCGATGGGCCCTGGTTCGAAGGCGATTCCGGTAAACGCGGATGGGCTGATCGACGAGGCAGCGCTCGATGCCATTCTCGCTGAGGGACCAGCGCTGATCGCCATCCAGCACGTGAACAATGAGACGGGCGTCATTCAGCCGCTCGGTCGGTTGGCCCCGCGCATCCGTGAAGCTGGTTCGTTGCTGCTCGCGGACTGCGCCCAGGCGGCGGGCAAGCTGCCCCTGCCGGATGCGGATTTCATTGCGGCGTGCGGGCACAAGCTCGGCGGTCCGCCAGGTATCGGCGTCCTCCTTGTAAGAGACCTCTCGACGCTCAATCCGGTGGGAGGGCAGGAGAAGGGCTATAGGCGCGGAACGCAGGACGTGCCCAATACTGCCGGCTTTGCTGCTGCCTTGACTACGAAGCATTACGATCTGGAGCGTCTACAGCAGCTTAGGACGCATCTCGATGAATCGATCGAAGCTTCGGGTGGCGTGATTATCGCGCGTAACGCGGACCGTATTCCGACGATCACGTCCTACGCGATCCCGGGCCTCGCGGGATCAAGCCAGCTGGTCCAATTCGATCTCGCCGGCATCGCGGTCTCCGCGGGCAGCGCCTGCTCTTCCGGTAGCATGAAGGCCAGCCCGGTGATGGCGGCAATGGGCTCAGCAGACGATGTTGCGTCATGCTTCGTCCGCGTCAGTTTCGGGCCCGATACCGACGAGGCCGATGTCGATCGCTTCGTTGCGGAATGGCAGCGCATCCGCGACCGCGCTTCGTCGAGAGCCGCATGATCTATCTCGACTATCAGGCGACGACGCCGGTTGCGCCCGAGGTGGCGGAGGCGATGGCGCCCTGGATCGCTGACAAGTTCGCCAATCCCCATTCGCCGTCGCGCTGGGGCCGCGAGGCTGCAGCGGCAATCGAAGTCGCTCGAGGCCAGGTGGAGCGTGCCATTGGGCTTTCAGGCGGGCGCGTAGCCTTTACGGGCGGCGCAACCGAGGCGCTCAACTGGGCGCTGAAGGGTACGATCGAGGGATCGTCACGCAAACGCATCGTGACCATCGCGACGGAGCATGCGGCGGTCCTCGACACCTGCGAGTGGCTTGAGCGCAGAGGCTATGACGTCACGCGCCTACCGGTGGGCGCGGATGGGCTCGTGTCGCTGGACGAGGTGAAGGCCGCGCTGGATGAGGATGTGGCCATTGTCGCCGTGATGCTGGTGAACAACGAGATTGGCGTCATTCAGCCGGTTGTCGAGATTGCCAGCCTCTCGCATGAAGTCGGTGCAGTCATGCTGTGCGATGCGGTTCAAGCGCTTGGGCGCATCGACATTCCCGATGGGCCCGATTTGGTCGCAGTATCCGCGCACAAGATTCACGGCCCCAAGGGCATCGGCGCCTTGTGGATGCGCAAGGGTGCGGAGCCTGAGCCACTCGTCCATGGCGGCGGGCAGGAGATGGGCCTGCGGTCGGGGACTTTGTCGCCGGCATTATGCGTCGGGTTCGGAGCTGCGGCAAAGCTGGCGTCCGAGCGTCGAGACGCAGACGCTGTTCATGTCGAACGTCTGTGGTCCGCCGCGACTGTGGAGCTGGGTTCGGATTGGTCGATCAACGGCAGCATTGACCAGCGCTATCACGGCAATTTCAATATCCGGCGGGAGGGCGTCGATGCCGCTCGGCTGATCTCCGACCTGCGCGACATGGCCTTTTCGCTGGGCAGCGCCTGCGCGAGTGGGTCGGGGCGCCCGAGCCACGTCCTTCGCGCGATCGGCCTCAGCGATCGTGAAGCGCGGTCGTCTATCCGCCTGGGCTTCGGGCGCTACACGACGGAAGAGGAACTGGTGTCCGCGATCCGCCGCATTGTTGCTACCGCGGGCGAGCAGCAGGGCCTTGCCGCATGATCAAGGTTCGTTTCCACAAGCCCGACGGCACGCTCGACCGCGAAGTCGAGGCCGAGCCGGGGCGTCGCCTGCTCGACATCGCCTGGGCAGCGAAGCAGCCGCTGGAGGGCGCATGCGAAGGCGTGATGGCCTGTTCGACCTGTCACGTGATCGTCGACAAGGCTGATTTCGAGAAATTGCCGCGCGCTAGCGATGAGGAGGAGGACCTTCTCGACTTGGCGGCGCATTCCACGCGGACCTCGCGGCTCGCGTGCCAGATCATCCTCGACGACAAATGGGAAAGCCTGAGCGTGCGCATCCCGGCGAGCGCGAAGAACTGGCTGTCGGCTGAGTGAGGGGTGGGAGCCGGAACGACCCGAGGCGAAATCGTTGTGGCTGCTTCCTTCCGGACCTGACCAGGTTGGCGACAACCTCGTCCGCCCGACTCCCGCGGCGCATATGGGGGAGGGCGCTGGGCACCGCAAGTCATGTTCGGCGCGCTCGCAATGACGTTCGGCGCCGCTTACATCAGCCGTGATGGATGAACCCGAATCGCCTGGCCTCGGCCTCGACCCGCCTGAAGTGCCCGTTGCCGCGCCCTCGACGCCGTATCGAGTGCTCGCGCGCAAGTACCGGCCGCAGACCTTTTCCGAGCTGATCGGCCAGGATGCGATGGTCCAGACGCTGGCCAACGCGATTGAGCGCGGACGCATTGCGCACGCCTTCCTGCTCACCGGTGTTCGTGGGGTCGGCAAGACCTCGACGGCGCGTCTTGTCGCCAAGGCGCTCAACTGCGTCGGTCCGGATGGGCAGGGCGGCCCGACGATCAACCCTTGCGGACAGTGCGAACAATGCCGCGCGATCGCCGAGGGACGACACATCGATGTGATTGAAATGGACGCCGCATCACACACTGGTGTGGATGACGTTCGCGAGATCATCGATGCGGTGCGCTACGCCTCAGTCAACGCACGCTACAAGATCTATATTATCGACGAAGTTCACATGCTTTCCAAGAGCGCTTTCAACGCCTTGTTGAAGACTCTTGAGGAGCCGCCTGAGCATGTGAAGTTCCTGTTCGCGACCACCGAGGTCGACAAGGTGCCGCTGACAGTGCTGTCGCGCACGCAGCGCTTCGACCTTCGACGCATTCCCGCCGAGAAACTCGCCGACCATTTTGCTGAAGTGTCGCGTGCCGAGGGAGTCGAAGTCGAAGAGGATGCGCTGCGGATGATTGCGCGTGCAGCCGAGGGCTCGGCGCGCGACGGTCTGTCCATCCTCGACCAGGCGATCGCGCACGGTGGCGGACGCGTTACCGCCGAGCAGGTCCGCGACATGCTCGGCCTGGCCGACCGTGGACGCATCCGGCGACTGCTCGAGCATGTGCTCTCGGCTGACGCCGGCGCGACGCTCGCCGATCTCGACGAAGCTCACGATCTCGGTATCGATCCGGGCTCCATCCTGCGCGGCCTGATGGAAGAACTGCACCTCGCGACGCGGGCGAAGGCCGGCGCGACTTCGGACGGCCTCCCGGCAGAGCAACGCGAAGCGGCCGAGCGGCTCGGAGACCAGCTTGGCTGGGCACAGATCCACCGCGTCTGGCAGCTGCTGCTGAAGGGGCTGTCGGACGTCAACATTGCTCCGGACCCGCGTGAAGCTGCGTCGATGGCGCTGCTAAGGCTGATCCACGCCGCCGATCTTCCTGACCCGGCGGCGGTCCTGTCGCGCCTGTCAGGTGAGGCCGGAGCCACTCCGGCTGCTCCAACCGCTGCCACGCCCGCATCCAGGCCTGCTCCGACCGCGACTGCAGCGCCTGCGGCGCCTCAGCTTCCGAATGATTTCGCGGCGCTTGTCGATTTGGTGGAGAAAAATGGGAAGCATCTGCTCGCCCAGCAGCTTCACGATCAGGTCGGCCTTGTGCGCTTCGCTCCGCCTGAGCTCGTGCTGAAACCCACGCGCCCGCTCGGCGGCGACTGGCCCCGCGACCTTGCTGCCGTTCTCAAATCGGCGACAGGCGCTGCGTGGCAGGTGTCGCTGTCCGACGAGCCAGGCGAACCTTCGCTCCTCGACCAGGAGAAAATCGCGGAGGAGCGCGTTCGTTCGGATGTGCTCGCCGATCCTTCAGTCCGGGCCGCGTTCGAGGCGTTCCCGGACGCGTCCCTCGATTCCTTTTCCACGAAAGGCGCCTGACATGCCCGACCTAGACCTCAACAAGCTCATGGAGATGGCGCAGAACGCGCAGAACGAGCTTCAGAGGGCTCAGCAAAGCCTCGACACGATCGAGGTCGAAGGCGCAGCCGGCGGCGGTCTCGTGAGGATCCGCGCCACCGCGAAGGGCACCATCCTTGGCGTGTCCATCGATGAAAGCCTGCTTCAGCCTTCCGAGAAGACGATGGTCGAGGACCTCGTCGCAGCGGCGCTCAACGACGCCCGCGCCAAGGCCGACGTCGCCGCAAACGAAGAGATGAAGAAGGTTACCAGCGGCATGTCCCTGCCGCCCGGAATGAACCTGCCCTTCTAAGTAGCAAAGAAGAACCAGTTGTTTCGCAGCTAAGCTGCCGTCACACTGAGCCCTTGCTGCAAGGGAGAGTGCAGTGCGGCTTGGAGCGATGCAGGATTTTCCGCTGCGGGTGACGCGGCTCGTCGATCATGCTGAGCGGGAGCATTCCGACGGCGAGATCGTCACGGCCTGGGCGGATGGTTCGACCAGCCGAACGACCTGGCGCGATGTAGCTCTCGACGCGCGCAAGCTTGCGCAGGCGCTCGAAAGGGTCGGAATCAAACCTGGCGACCGCGTTGCGACGCTGGCGATGAACCACGTCCACCACCTCATCGCCTGGTACGGGACGGCAGGGATGGGCGGGGTGCTCCACACCATCAACCCGCGCCTGTTCGAGGATCAGCTCGAATATATTGCGAACCATGCAGAGGACCGCGTCCTACTCTACGACCGCGTGTTCACGCCTTTGGTCGAGAAGATGAAGGCGAAGTGGACCACGATCGAGCAGTACATCTGCTTCGATCCGGCCGAGGGTGAGCAGGGGTTCCGTCAGTGGATCGACGCCGAGGACGGCGATTATGATTGGGTCGACGGTGACGAGCGCGACCCGCTCGGCCTTTGCTACACCAGCGGTACCACCGGTAACCCGAAGGGCGTTCTCTACGAGCACCGCTCGACGATGCTCCACACGCTTGCCGAACTGACGCCTGACGTCATGGGGCTTTCGAAGAGCGCCGTCGTCCTGCCGATCGTGCCGATGTTCCACGCCAATGCCTGGGGCGTGCCTTGGGCGGTAGCGGCGACGGGGGCCAAGCTGGTGCTCTCGGCGGATTATCGCCCGGAACGCATGTGCCAGCTGTTCCGCGAAGAGAAGGTCACGCACTCGGCGGGGGTTCCAACCGTCTGGCTAACCATGATCGAGCATATCGAGCGAACTGGCGAAAAGCTTGGACCGCTGAAGCAGGTTACCATCGGCGGCTCGGCCGCGCCGCGCGCGATGATCCGATGGCTTCGCGATCGCGGCGTTCAGGTGGGACATGCATGGGGCATGACGGAGACCTCGCCCATCGGCACCTGTGGTGCGCCTCCCGCCAATTGGGGCGAGATGGGGAACGAGGAGCAGATCGAATATATCGCCCGGCAGGGTAGGGTCCCCTTCAACATCGAGCTTCGCATCGTCGATGACGAAGGCAATGTGCAGCCACGCGACGGCAAGTCGTCAGGCCGGCTGCAGTGCCGTGGCCCGTGGGTCGTGAAGCGCTACTTCAAGGCTGATGAAGACGCGACGGACGAGGAGCAGTGGTTCGACACCGGCGACGTCGCGGTGCTTCATCCCGACGGGACGATGCAGATCACCGACCGCTCCAAGGACGTGATCAAGTCGGGCGGCGAATGGATCAGCTCGATCGAGCTCGAGAATTGCGCTGTGGGACTTCCAGGCGTCGCGGAGGCCGCAGCGATCGGCATCCCGCATCCGAAATGGGACGAGCGTCCGCTCCTTTGCGTCGTGCGCGCAAACGGCAGCGATGTCAGCGAAGGCGACATCCGCGAGCATCTCCGCAAGCACGTCGCCTCATGGTGGATGCCTGACGCCATCGAATTCGTCGAAGACCTTCCGCACACTGCAACCGGCAAGCTGTCGAAGCTCCAACTTCGCCAGCGGTTCAGGGACTACCGCTTCGCCGCCGCCGAAGAGATGGTCGGCCGCGACTAGGCTGGAAATCCGCGCCCGCATCGCCTAACTCGCGGGTCAAATCCCGAACCTGAAGGAAATTCGCGACCCCATGGCCGCCCAATACGCTTTTGTCATGAAGGACATGACCAAGTCCTTCCCCGGCGCCCAGAAGCCGGTGCTGAACAACATCAACCTGCAGTTTTACCAAGGCGCCAAGATCGGCATCGTCGGCCCCAACGGCGCCGGCAAGTCGACGCTCATGAAAATCATGGCGGGCATCGACAAGGACTTCCAGGGCGAGGCCTGGCCCGGGGAGAACATCACGGTCGGCTATCTGCCGCAGGAGCCGCAGCTCGACCCGTCGAAGAATGTGCTCGAGAACGTCAAGGACGGCGCTCGCGAGACCGCGGACATGGTCGATCGCTTCAACGCCATTTCGGCTGAGATGGGCGATCCCAAGGACGACACCGACTTCGACGCTCTGATGGAAGAGATGGGCGAGCTTCAGGGCAAGAT
>JAEVYW010000214.1 GCA_023392555.1 Pseudomonadota bacterium
GGGTTAGCCCGTGGCGCATCGGCATTTCCGCGGCGCCGACGAAGCTTTCCCAACCGGGGCGGAGCGTCAGCCCCTCGATCGGACGCCCCGCTGGGTTCGGACGGTCCAGCACCCAGACGCTTTTGCCATGCTGCGCGGCTGCTTCGAGGACGTAGAGCAGCGTCGTGACGTAGGTGTAGATGCGGCAGCCGAGGTCCTGCAGATCGATCAGGATCGTGTCGAAGGTGCCCATGGACTGCCCGGTCGGCCGCCGGACTTCCCCATAAAGGCTGAAGACCGGAATTCCGTACGTCGGATCGGTGTAATCCGGCGACTCCATCATATTGTCTTGGAGGTCGCCGCGCACGCCGTGCTGCGGGCCGAAAACCGCCGACACGTTCAGCCCTGCGCCCATCAAGGCGTCGAGACTGTGGGTCAGGTCTGCAGTGACGGAAGCTGGATGCGCGAGAAGCGCGACGCGCTTGCCTTCAAGCGGGCGGCGGAGCTCGGCATCCGCGAGCAGGCGATCGATTCCGAACTGGATCATGAGTGCTGCTTAAGGAAGCCGCGCAACGAAGCAATCGGGTGCGTGGAAATCCGGCTTGTCGGCGCAATTAGCCAGCGCCCAGTACGACTTCGTCCCGTCCGTCTCTTCGAGCACTACGGAAAGCGACAAATCGTATCGCGCCGCGGCGTCAACCGCGATCGTCGCGCCGATCGTCCACCAGGTCATATTGTCTTCCATGCGGATGTAGGGCGGCGCAGCGATGTCCGCCGGCTCCATGCCTTCGCGGCATGACGTGAAGTCGTAGGCGGCCCAGTCGCCTGAGGGAGCGAAATTCCACTCGCGATAGGCCTCACCGCCGGTCGGACGGAGGAATGCCTCGAAGCAGGTCGTCTTCCACAACTCGTCCTTGCGTGTCGGTTCATCGCTCTTCGAAATCGCGAACCGAGACGCTGGGGTTCCGACACCGAACCAGATGTTCGTCGTCGCAGATGCACCAAAGGCGGCCGAATGCTCCACGCTTGCCCAGACTTTGAAGGCCGGATCGGCCGGTGGCGTTGCGGGATGATGGATCAGATTGAGCTGCACCCCGGACCAGTAGCAGGACGCGGAGCATCACGCTAAGCGGCGCGCATGACCGAATACCGATCTTCCTTCCTCAGGCTGCTCGATGAGCGCGCCTACATCCATCAGCTGACCGACCCGGAAGGGCTCGACGCCCTCGCGAAGAAGGAGATCGTCACCGGTTATATCGGTTTCGATGCAACCGCGCCGAGCCTTCACGTCGGCAGCCTGGTGCAGATCATGATGCTCCGTCGCATGCAGCAGACGGGTCATAAGCCGATCGTTCTGATGGGCGGCGGAACGACGAAGGTCGGCGACCCGACCGGCAAGGACGAAAGCCGCAAGCTGCTCACCGATGCGGAGATTGACGCCAACATCGCCGGGATCCTCCGCGTGTTCGAACGCTTCCTCACCTTTGGCGACGGGCCCACCGACGCGGTGATGGCCAACAATGACGACTGGCTGAGCCAGCTTCAGTACGTCCCGTTCCTGCGCGAGGTCGGGCGCCACTTCACCATCAACCGAATGATGACGTTCGACAGCGTACGCCTGCGCCTGGATCGCGAGCAGCCGCTGACGTTCCTCGAATTCAATTACATGATCCTCCAAGGTTACGACTTCCTCGAGTTGAAGCGGCGCTACGGTCTGCGCCTGCAGATGGGCGGGTCGGACCAGTGGGGGAATATCGTCAACGGCATCGAGCTCACCCGGCGCATCGACGGCACTGAGGTTTTCGGCGTCACCACGCCGCTGATCACCAATCCGGACGGTTCCAAGATGGGGAAGACTGCGCAGGGCGCCGTCTGGCTCGATGAGCGGCTATTGAGTCCGTACGACTATTGGCAGTTCTGGCGGAATACGCCGGACATCGACGTCGGCCGCTTCCTTCGTCTGTTCACGGACCTTCCGCTCGATGAAGTCACGCGCTTGGAAGCTCTGCCAGGCGCGGAAATCAACCAGGCGAAAATCGTGTTGGCGACCGAGGCAACAGCGATGCTTCACGGCCGCGAGGAAGCGGAGAAGTCTGCGCGGGCGGCGGCCGAGACCTTTGCGTCGGGCGGAGCGAGCGCCGACCTTCCTAGCCTTTCGACCGGTGGGTCGATCGCAGTCCTTTCGGCGCTGACTAGCCTTGGCTTCTGCGCGTCCAACGGCGAAGCAAAACGGAAGATCGCCGAGGGTGCCGTCAAGCTCGACGATCAGGTCATTAGCGATCCTGCTTTGGTCATCGCGGTTGCGGATCGGCCGGTGAAGCTCAGCCTCGGCAAGAAGCGCCACGGGTTGCTGGTCGCCTAGCCGCTCCGGATCAGCCCGACGGCCTGATCGCGTTCGAAGAGGTAGAGGCACGTCCGCGCGGCCTGACCACGCGGGCCTGACAGGCCGCCATCACGGTCGAGCAGCAGTTGCGCGTCGCTTTGCGCGATGGGAGCGAGCGACGCCACATCCTCCGGAGTTGCGACGCGAAAGGCCACCTCGCCCGACTGGCGGGTGCCGAGGATTTCGCCCGGGCCACGGAGGCGCAGGTCCTCCTCAGCAATTCGGAAGCCGTCGTTCGTCTCGCGCATCAGGGCCAGCCTTGCCCTACCGGTCTCGCTGAGCGTCTGACCACGGATGAGCAGGCAGGTGCTCTTGCCGCTGCCGCGCCCAACGCGTCCGCGAAGCTGGTGGAGCTGAGCCAATCCGAACCGTTCCGCCCCCTCGACGATCATCAGGGTGGCATTCGGAACGTCCACGCCCACTTCGATCACGGTCGTCGCCACGAGCACTGCAAGCTCGTTCGCTGCGAAGCGGCCCATGACCGCGTCCTTCTCCGGACCCTTCATGCGGCCGTGCACAAGTCCAACCTTGTCGTCGCCGAAGCGCAAGCGCAGCACTCGCGCCCTCTCCTCAGCTGCGGCCGCATCGCTCTTCTCGCTTTCCTCGACCAAGGGGCAGACCCAATAGGCCTGGCCCCCATTGGCGACATGGCGTCCAAGGCCTCCAATAATCTCGCCGAGCCGCTCATCGCTGATCACGCGTGTTTCGATCGGCGTTCGCCCAGGCGGCATCTCATCGATGCGACTGACGTCCATTTCGCCATATTGGGTGAGCGTCAGGGTCCGTGGGATCGGCGTTGCCGTCATCACCAGCAAGTGCGGCGGATGCTCCGCCTTCGACGTCAGCAGCAGGCGCTGGGACACGCCGAAGCGATGCTGCTCATCGATTACCGCGAGCCCGAGCTTCCTGTACGCCACCTTCTCCTGGAAGATCGCGTGCGTGCCGACGAGGATGTCGATCGTCCCATCGGCGAGGCCCATCAGCACGGACTCGCGCGACTTACCCTTCTCCCGGCCCGTCAGGATGCAGACGCGCACGCCCATGCTGTCGAGTTGCTTGAGCAAGGTCGCATGGTGCTGTCGCGCAAGGATTTCAGTCGGTGCAAGCAAAGCCGCCTGAGCACCGGACTCGATGGCGGTCAGCATCGCCATGAGCGCGACGAGGGTCTTGCCCGAGCCGACGTCGCCCTGAAGCAAGCGGAGCATCGGCGCGGTCTGCGCCATGTCACCTCGGATTTCCTCCACGACGCGCCGCTGCGCGCTGGTGAGCGAGTATGGCAGCTTGAGTCGGGCGACGATCTCGCCCGTACCCGCCAGCGGAACTCCGCGCTTACGCCTCGAGGCCTGCCGCAGAAGAACCAGCGCAAGCTGGTTGGCGAACACCTCGTCATAGGCGAGCCGGCGGTGTGGATCGGCCGTCCCCGGATCGCGATGTGCCTCGGCCAGAGCCGCGCGCCACGGCCGCCACGCCTCGCGCGAGAACAGAGAAGGCTCGATCCACTCGGGAAGCTCCGGGGCGCGCTCAATCGCGATCGCCGCGAGGTCGCGCAGTCGCTTGTTCGTCATTCCCTCTGTCAGTGGGTAGACCGGCTCGCGCACCGGAAGCTCAGCGTCCTTGCCGGGTGCCATCACCTCGGGGTGGATGATCTGCCACTCCTCGCCGTACGCTTCGAGCTTGCCGGCGACGATGCGCGGCTCGTTCAAAGGCAGGCTCTTCTTCGCCCAGCCCGGATTGTTGAAATAGATGAGGCTGATCGTGTTGCCCGCGCCGTCGGCTGCGTGGACGCGGGTTGGGCCCCGCCCTGACCTCGCCTCCCGGATCTCGAACGGAGTCACATCAAGGATGACATTGCTGCCCAGCAGGTTTCCCGCGGCGTAAGGCGCGCGGACACGCTCGATCACGCCCGTCGGCAGATGATAAAGCAGGTCCACGACCCGCGTGATGTCCAGCCGCTTCAGCGTCTTGGCAACCTGCGGACCGACGCTCGGCAGCGTCTCGACCTCGGCGAAGAGCGGATTGAGAATGTCGGGCCGCATTGCTGCCGTTTTAGCGGTTGTTCTCTTCGAGCAAAGGCTTTCCCTTGGAGGGCCGAATGCCTACATCGCGCCGATGCTTCCAGACGAGGAATTGAGGCGCCTGCAGTGGCGTGCGCACCATCGCGGCACGCGCGAGGCGGACATGCTGATCGGCGGCTTCTTCGACGCGCATTCCCCGACGTGGGACGCGGACGAGCGCTCGCTGTTCGACGATCTGCTGAATGAGCAGGACGTCGACATCATGGCCTGGGCCGTCGGAACCGCGACGCCGCCCGAGCGCTTCGCAGGTCCAATGATCGAAGCCCTGAAGCGCCTGGACTACATCCGGGTCGCGCGATGAGTGACGCCCTGCAGCGCGTCCTTCGCGCCAACGAGCCACTAACCCTCGCCGGCGTTCCGTCGGGTTTCCTGCCATGGCTCGCATCCGATCTCGCTCGCGCAGCGCACGGGTCGTCCAAGGGTGGCCGCGCCGTAGTTATCGCCGCCGACGAAGCCGCGATGCGCGCGCTGGCGGAGACGGTTCCGGTATTCGCACCCGAGATCGACGTTCTGACCTTCCCGGCGTGGGATTGTCTTCCCTACGATCGCACGTCCCCAGCCCTGCGCGTCATGGCGGAACGCCTCGCAACGCTGAATGCCCTCCAGGCCAAGTCAAAGCAGCCGCAACTTCTCGTCACGACCGCCAATGGCGCCACCCAGCGCCTTCTGACGCCGTTCCGAATCCGCCAGCTTACGCAGCGTATCGAAGAAGGTGCACGCGTCGACCGCCAGGCCTTGATCGAACAGTTGCGAACGCTTGGCTACGAACGAGTCGAAGCCGTTGCAGAACATGGTGAATATGCGGTTAGAGGTTCGCTGATCGATCTCTTCCCCGCGGGCGAGAGCGAGGCCCTTCGTCTCGACTTCTTCGGCGATGAGATTGAGACACTTCGTCGCTTCGATCCGACCGACCAGAGGTCGACCGAGCGGGCCAAAGGCTTCACTTTGATGCCGGCCTCCGAAGCTTTGCTCGACGAGGAGAGCATCAAGCGTTTCCGCTCGCGTTATCGCGAGACGTTCGGCGCGACCGCGACCGGCGATCCGCTTTACGAGGCTATCT
>JAEVYW010000226.1 GCA_023392555.1 Pseudomonadota bacterium
GGCGGGTGGACGTTTCCGCCCTGGCGAGGCGTGTTCTACCCGGACAAGCTGCCGCAATCGAAGGAGCTTGAGTACGCATCAACGCACCTCAGCGCGATCGAGATCAATGCAACCTTCTACGGTCGGCAGAGCCCGAAGAGTTGGGCGGCGTGGGAGAAGACCGTCCCCGACGATTTTCAGTTCTGCGTGAAGGGATCGCGCTTCTGCGTGACCCGGTCGAAGCTTGCCGACGGCGCGGAGGGCATCGGCAACTTCGTAGCTCAGGGATTTTCGGCTCTCGGACCGAAGCTTGGGCCGATCCTGTGGATGTTCGACAAGCGCCGCCCGTTCGACCGAGAGGATATTGCCGGCTTCCTCAAGCTGCTGCCGAGCGAGGTTGATGGCGTCCCGCTGCGCCACGCGCTGGAGCCGCGCAACGACAGCTTCCGCGACGAGGCGTTTTTCGATCTGTGCCGCGCCCACAATGCGGCCGTCGTGTACGATCATGACGACCAGTTCCCAACCATCGACGCCGATACAGCCGACTTCCGCTACGCGCGTTTGCAGGACACGCATGAGCATATCGAGACTGGCTACGATGCCGCGTCGCTCGACCGCTTCGCCGACATGGTTCAGGGATGGCAGGCCGCCGGACGCCAGTGCTACGTCTTCTTCATCAACGGAGCTAAAGTTCGCGCTCCTGCGGCAGCTCTCGCTCTTCAAGAACGCTTGTCCGCCTAATTTAGATTAGGCGCGACTCGCCGGTGCCGTTTATTACGACATCGGAACGACGCCGCTGCGGTGGATCATGTGGGGGCCGTGACGCCGTTCCCGAACCGAAGAGCATCGGGCGCTTCGGAACAGGGGAGGCACACAAACATGCGCAAGTTCACGATCGGCGTCGTCGGCGCCGCTATTTTGATGTTCGCATCGCCTGCCACGGCGCAGGACTTCCCGTTGAGGGGCGGCGATTATTGGGAAGTCGCCGAGATCACGATCGATGACGGGCACTTCGGCGATTACGCCGACCATTTGGCCGGCCTTTATCGGAAGACCTCGGACTTCGCGAAGTCCAAAGGTTGGATCAAGAGCTACCACATCCTCTCGAACTTCAACAAACGGTCGAACGAACCGGATCTGTACCTTGTGACGATAAGCGACCGTATCGCCACGCCCGCGGAGTCAGAGGCGCGCGAGAAGGAACTGAACGCTTATCTACAAAGCAGTCAGCGCCAACAGGACACGATGAGCGGCGCCCGAGCGAAGTTTCGCCACCTCGGTGGGACGATGTTGCTTCAGGAACTGACCTACCGGAAGTGAGAGAGATGGCCGGACGGCCCGTTGCGCGCCGTCCGGCCTTCCTTCAATAGGTACGGGTGCGCACCGATCAGCAACCCATCCGCATCAGCCTCTTCGCTCCAGACGGGCGCATGGGCCGCGCCATCGCGGCAGCCGTCGAGGAAGATGGCGGCTTCGAGATCAGTCAGGACAATGGAGATGTCCTGGTCGATTTTTCGGCGCCGGCTGCGCTTGAAGCGAGCCTCGACCGGGCGACCGCGGCCTCGGTACCGATCCTGATCGGCACGACCGGCCTCGGCCCCGACGCCGACGAACTGATCTTCAAGGCTGCTCGGCGGATCGCGGTTCTTCGCGCTGCCAACACTTCGCTCGGCGTTGCCTTGCTGTCTGACCTGGTCGAGCGCGCCGCACGGGTGCTCGGGCCGGATTGGGATATCGAGATTGCGGAGACGCATCATCGCCACAAGACGGATGCGCCGTCTGGCACGGCCCTGGTGCTCGGCGAAGCGGCAGCACGGGGACGCGGGACGTCGCTCAATGCCGACCGCGGGCGCGACGGCACAAGTCTCAAGCGCGACATCGGCGCAATCGGGTTCGCGTCTCTTCGTGGCGGGACGGTTGCCGGCGACCATGACGTGATGTTCCTTGGCCCCGACGAGCGGCTGATCCTTTCGCACCGCGCCGAAAGCCGGACGATCTTCGCTCGCGGCGCGCTCGCTGCGGCACGCTTCCTCGCAGGCAAGCCCGCGGGCCTTTATTCGATGCGCGACGTCATCGGCGGCCAGTGAATCGCGACTAGTGACTCGCGACCAGGTCTTCGAATTCTTCCGGCGCCTGGCCGAGGCCAACCCATCGCCGACGACCGAGCTCGAATATACCAACCCTTACACGTTGCTTGTGGCGGTGGTGTTGTCGGCGCAGGCGACGGACGTCAGCGTCAACATAGCGTGCCGGCCGATCTTCGAGCACATCAGCACGCCCGCGCAGATGGTCGAGTTCGGCGAGGATCGCTTTCGCGACGCGATCAAGACGATCGGCCTTTTCAACACCAAGGCGAAGAACGTCATCGCCCTGTCCGAGGCCTTGATTCGCGATCATGGCGGCGACGTTCCGCAAACTCGCGAGGAGCTCGAGAAGCTGCCCGGCGTGGGGCGCAAGACGGCGAACGTGGTGCTCAACACCGCGTTCGGCCAGGAGACCTTTGCGGTCGACACGCACATCTTTCGCGTTGGCAATCGCACCGGCCTCGCGCCGGGCAAGGACCCGCTCCAGGTCGAACTCAAGCTGGAAAAGGTCGTGCCGCAGCCCTTCCGCCGCGACGCGCATCACTGGCTGATCCTGCACGGCCGCTACACCTGCAAGGCGCGGCTGCCCGAGTGTTGGCGATGCCCGGTGATCGACCTTTGCCGCTACAAGCCCAAGACGTTGCCGCCCGAAGAGCGGGCGAAGGCTAGGCCCAGCGCCGCTCGAACCGCGAGCCGAGGCCGGTCAACAGCTCGTACTGCGACAGGCCTGAAAGCTGCGACGCCGTCGGGAGGTCGTAGTCGATCTGGACCCAATCGCCTTCCCTGAGGTCGGGAGCGGCGTCGCAACCGACCGCGATCAGGTCCATCGACACTCGTCCGAGCACCGGCAGAGCGAATTCGTTGGCGAAGGCCGCGCCCTTCGACGAGAAGCCGCGCAGGTATCCGTCCGCGTAACCGATGTTGAGGATCGCCGCTTCGGTGTCGGCCTCGGCGATGAAGGTCGCGCCATAGCCGCAGCTTTCACCCGCACGGACCGTCCGCCGCTGAACGATCTGCGCTTCGAGCCGTGCAACCTGCCGGATCGACCCTTCCGCCTCCCGGCGTGGGATGCCGCCGTAAAGCGCTAGCCCCGGCCGCACGAGATCGAAGCTGTAGTCGCGGCCTAAGCAAATGCCGGCGGAATTGGCCAGACTGTAGCGCTTTGCCCCCACCTGCCCCACCAGTTCACGAAACCGCGTCAACTGGACCCGGTTGAGCTCGTGATCCTCGTCGGCGCAGGCGAGATGGCTGTGCAGGGTGTCGACCGTGAGCCCGTCGAGACTGGCGATTTCCTCGGGCCGCAACCCAAGCCGGTTCATTCCCGTGTCGATCATCACGTCGCAGGGGCGGCCGGGAGCAACGTCCTTCCACCGGGCCACCTGCTCCACCGTATTCAGAACGGGCCGCGCTCTCGACGATTGCGCTGCTTCGACGTCATTCGGACCGAGTCCGTGAAGGACAATCAGCTCGGCATCGTCGGGAAGGCCGCGCAGCGCAGCGGCCTCGAACCAGGTCGATACGAAGAACGTTCGGCAGCCCGCTTCGTACAGGGTCTCGACCGCCTCGTTGGCGCCGGTGCCGTATCCATCGGCCTTCACCGCCGCTCCTGCCGGAACCCCGGCACGCTCCGCCAGCCAGCGCCAGTTTCCGGCCAAGGCGGAGCGGTCCATCGTCAGTCGGAGCGGTTGATGCATCAGGGCGCGATAGTGCCGATCAAAGAGCCCGTCGAGGAACGATCAGAACAAGCGTGATCCGTTCGGGACGGCGCGTTCGGGCTGGACCAGGACGATGGCGCCATTGTCGTCAGCGAAGCCCAGCGTCAGGACTTCCGACATGAACGGGCCGATCTGCCGCGGAGGGAAGTTCACGACGGCTGCGACCTGTCGCCCGACGAGCTCGTCGACCTCATAGTGAACCGTGATCTGGGCTGACGACCTCTTGATGCCGATTTCCTCGCCGAAATCGATCTTGAGCTTGAAGGCGGGCTTGCGAGCTTCCGGAAACGCGGCGGCCTCCACAACCGTGCCGACACGGACGTCGACCTTCAGGAAATCGTCGAACGCAATCTCAGCGGCAGCCATGCTTTCCCTCCGTTAACAACGCAGTTACACCTTCCGCATGGGGGAATCGAAGCATGACGGCTTGGCGATACCCGGGCGCGTGGTGCTTGCTCACGAGCCTCCTTTCACCGTCGGAACCTTGCGCGTCTACCCCGCGACCCGGCAGGTCGAATGCAAGGGACGGAATGAGACGCTCGAGCCCCGGATCATGCAGGCCCTCGTCGCTCTCGTTCGGGCCGAGGGGCAGATTGTCACTCGCGACGAGCTGATCGAGCGC
>JAEVYW010000288.1 GCA_023392555.1 Pseudomonadota bacterium
GATGCCGTATTTGCGGTTGAGGGGCACGATCTCGTCGCGGATTTCCTTGGTCACGGCGTGCAGCGAGACGGCGAGATTGACGCCGATCTCCTCGCCGGCGCGCTCCATCATCGGCACGACACCCGACGTCGAAAGCGTGATACGACGCTTGCTGAGGCCGAGCCCGTCGCCGTCCATGACGATCTTCAACGCGTCGCGAACATTGTCGAAATTGTAGAGCGGCTCGCCCATACCCATCATGACGATGTTGGTGAGCATGCGGCCTTTGGGCTGGCTGGGCCATTCGCCGAGCGCGTCGCGGGCGAGCATGACCTGGCCGACGATCTCCGCCGGCTCCAGGTTGCGGACGAGCTTCATCGTACCGGTGTGGCAGAAGCGGCAGTTGAGCGTGCAGCCGACCTGGCTCGACACGCACAGGGTTCCGCGATCGGCGTCCGGGATGAACACCATCTCGAAGTCATGCCCGTCGTGGGTCTTGAGCAACCACTTGCGGGTGCCGTCCGAGGAGACCTGCGCCTCCATGACTTCGGGACGCGTGATGGCGAAGCGTTCCGCGAACCAGGGCCGCTGCGCCTTGGCGATGTCGCTCATCGCCGAGAAGTCACTGACGCCGCGGTTGTATATCCAGTGCCAGATCTGCTTGGCGCGAAGCTTCGCCTGCTTGGGTTCGAGGCCGCCGGCTTCCAGCGCGTCGCGGATTCCGTCCTTCGACAGGCCGATCAACTCGACGCGGCCATCGGCGCGAGGTGCCGCAACCCGAGGAACAGGCACAGGATCGATGGGCCCGGGGATGGGCATCAGGCTGGTGTCGGCACTCATGGCAGGCGGGCTATGTAGTTAGGAGCGTTGCATTTTGCCAGCGCAGTGAGCGGCCGCAGCGTCGATTGCGGTGGCGGCGCCGTCGAGCAGGTAGCGATCGACGAAGCGAGTGCCCGCCTGGTCACGCGATTCGACCCGCATTCCGCCCCCTGATCGCGCCGCGGCGATGATGGCAGCTTCCTGCGTCCGATTAGTGCTCCATGCCCAATCGCCGCGGGCGGCGAGAAGGAACGGCTGTGTGCCGACAGTCAGGACGACGGTCGATCCCGCGCGTGGGAGACGGCTCAGTTGCGCGAAGAATTGCCCGTTACGATTACGATCAAACGCGAACCCGGCGTGGGCTTGCACCTTGCCCTTCGCGGCGATGCGGATGCTGCGGGCTCCGGCCTCGCAACTCGAGCCGCGATCGATTGCCGCCCACTGCCCGCCCACCCAGATCAGCCCGGCGCCGTAGGCTGGCGCCGCGGCGAGAATAGCAATGGCGATGAAGACCGGCCGCATCGGGTCAGACTAGCCGAGGCTAGTCGTCGAACAAGGCCGTGCCGACTCGGACGGCGGTTGCTCCGAGCATGACGGCTGAGCGGAAATCGCCCGACATTCCCATGCTAAGGCCGCTGACGTCATGACGCCGGGCTAGTTCAGCGAGCAAAGCGAAGAAGGGCGCGGGCTCAGGCCCGAGAGGTGGAATCGCCATCAGGCCCGCAAGCGGAAGCGGTGAGGCACGCACTGCCGCTACAAGCTCTCCAATGCCGTCGATTGCGCAGCCGCCCTTCTGCTCTTCCTCACCGATATTGACCTGGACGTAGACCGAAGGGGTTTTTCCCGGCTTTTTGGCCTCGACCAGGGCCTGCAGTAGCGAAGGCCGATCCACGGAGTGGATCACGTCGAACAGGCTCACAGCTTCGGCGGCTTTGTTGGATTGAAGCCGGCCGATGCAGTGTAGCCGAATGTCACGATTGCGCCCGAGAAGCGCCGGCCATTTGGCAATCGCTTCCTGAACGCGGCTTTCGCCGAAATCGCGCTGGCCCGCCTCGATCAGCGCCTCGATCTCGTCTTCTGATCGGGTCTTGCTGACCGCGATAAGATGGACATCCGCCGGGTCGCGCTTCGCGACGCGCGCCACAGCCGCGATTTCGTCGAGGATTTTCTGCCGGCGTTCGGAGGCACTGCTCATCGGCTCGCGCTATAGGAACGGCGATGACGACCCGCCAGAGAGATTGGCCGCGCCAATGGCTCATGACCGACGAGCGGCTCGGTGCGCGATTGTGGGAGGCGATCGATCGTCTGGCTGAGGGAGAGTCCGGCATCGTTTTCCGGCACTACGCAACTGCCGATGAGGAACGAGCCAGCCTTGCGGCGAAGGTGGCAGATCGGTGCCGGAGCCGGAGGCTGACGCTCGCCGTAGCGCGCAACGAGCAGTTGGCGGTGTCGGTAGGAGCCGACCTGATTCACAATCCTTCTGAAATACCGAAGGACCTCCCCCACTCGTGCGCTGTTCATTCATTGGAGGAGGCTGACAAGGCGCGAACAAGCTCAGCGGCTCTTGTCTTCGTGTCGCCAGTCTACCCGACGCGGTCACATCCCGGTCAAGCAGCGCTAGGAGTGGATCTCGCCGGCCGAATTGCAATAGCTGCCGGCGTGCCAGCGATCGCCCTGGGGGGAATGGACGCGCAAAAATTCGCGCATCTCGAGAGCGAGTGCTTTTACGGCTGGGCTGGAATCGACGCCTGGCTAGGCGACGCGCTTAGAACTTGAACGCGGTCCCGACGTAAACCGCCTTGTCATCGCGGCGGTTGTCGCTCGCCAGTGCAGCGCGGTCACGCTCGACGTTATACCGGACGCCGCCCGTGACGGCGATGCGGCGCGACAGATTGTAGGCGCCGCCGAGGTCGAGCGAGTAATTCTCGCGATCGCGAAGGGCCGGCACGCGGTTGTTCTCACGCTCTGCGCCGACCGCAACACGGCCGGTGAAGCGCTTGAGCGAATAGCTGACGCCGACGACCGCGGTTTCCTTCTGGCTCAGAGCCGGATTACGGGCATCGCTCTTGGCCACGTCGCCCGCGACGGCGAAGCGCCTCCAGCCCACGGCCATGCCAAGGTTGTAAGTCGTCGGCGTAAGCGCAGTGACCGGTGAAGCCGAGCTGGCCTCGATCGTCTTCGCCTGAAGCGGAGCGTTCGGACGTGCACGAATGGCGATCCGCACCTGCGACGGCCGGCTCTTCGCGGCTGCAGGCGTGAACTTGAAATCGGTCAGCGAGAGGCCGCGATTGCCGAACGACGCCGCGAGCTTCGGATCGGCACCGGCCGGAGTGAAGCTGGTCAGCGGGTCGAAGCTGAGCGAAACCGCGGGAGCCTTGCGCTTCTCGGGAGCCGCGACGGCCGGGGACAGCAAAAGGCCCGCCGCGGAAACCGCGACGAGCAGCATTGCAGCCCTGGAACGCACGAGACTCGGCAAGGTCCTCTCCCTGTTACGACTCCGATATAGTCCGGCTAAGCTGAAGGTTCCATGAGCCGACTCGATTCCGTCCCGTTCTGTTGCAGCCGAACAACAGAAAGCGCGTGAACCAAGCCCGCTTGCGGCGGAACCGCCAGCATCTATAACGCCAGCAACCGTCCACCCGCGTCAAGGATTGCCGATGCCTCGCCTGAAAACTGCCGCTGCTGCGCTTCTCATCATCGCCGTGGCTGCCCCGGGCTGTTCGCGCAACCGCGCCATCCCCGTCGAGCTGGCACCGTCGCGGATGACCTCGATCGGGGTGAACGCCTATCTCTATCGCGCAGCGCTCGACACCGTGTCCTTCGCTCCGCTGCTTCAGGCCGACGCGAACACGGGCGTGATCATCACCGACTGGTACGCCAACCCGAATTCGCCCGGCGAGCGCGTCAAGCTGACCGTCACCATCCTCGACCAGGATCTTCGCGCCGACGCCCTTCGCGTCGCAGCGTCGCGCCAGGTGCTGCAGGCGGGCCAGTGGGTGAATGCTCCGGTAGCCGCGGCGACCGTGCAGAAGCTGGAGGACATCATCCTGACCCGGGCGCGTGACATCCGCCGGACCACCGTTTCGGGCTAAAGGCTGAGCTTATGACGACCGGCCGTTTCGACCCGGCCGTTGCCGACACAAAGTGGCAGCAGCGGTGGCAAGAGAATCGCTGCTTCCAGGCAGATGCGGCGAGTTCCAAACCGAAGACCTACGTCCTGGAGATGTTCCCCTATCCGTCGGGGCGCATACACATGGGCCACGTCCGCAATTACACCATGGGCGATGTCCTTGCGCGCTACTGGCGCATGCGCGGGCGCGAAGTGCTCCACCCGATGGGTTGGGACGCGTTCGGAATGCCGGCCGAGAATGCAGCGATGGAGCGCGGCGTTCACCCGGGCGACTGGACGCGCGCCAATATCGCGACGATGCGGGCCCAGCTGAAGCGACTTGGCTTCGCGCTCGACTGGAGCCGCGAGCTCGCGACCTGCGAACCCAATTATTACGGGCATGAGCAGGCGCTGTTCCTCGACCTGCTCGACGCGGGCCTCGTCTATCGCAAGGAAAGCGAGGTCAATTGGGACCCCGTCGACCATACGGTGCTGGCCAACGAGCAGGTGATCGACGGCAAGGGCTGGCGATCGGGCGCTCCCGTCGAGCGGCGGCGGCTTTCGCAATGGTTTCTGAAGATCACCGACTTCGCCGACGAACTGCTCGCGGGGCTGGGGTCGCTCAACGACTGGCCCGACAAGGTCCGGCTGATGCAGGAAAACTGGATCGGCAAGAGCCGCGGACTCAAGTTTCGCTTCCGCCTTGCCGAGGCAGTCGACGGTACGGACGGACTCGAGGTCTTTACGACCCGTCCCGACACGATCTTCGGCGCGAGCTTCGTCGCCATTGCTCCGGGGCACCCGCTGGCCGAGGCGCTCGCGGCGACGGATTCCGCTGCAGCGGATTTCATCGCCGAATGCCAGCGTGGCGGCACCAGCGCGGCCGAGATCGAGACGGCGGAGAAGAAGGGCTATCGCGCCACGGTCGAGGTTCTCCACCCGCTCGACCCCAATTGGCGGCTCCCCGTCTACATCGCGAATTTCGTGCTGATGGATTACGGTACCGGTGCCATCTTCGGCGTCCCGGCGCACGACCAGCGCGATTTCGAATTCGCGACCAAGTACAAGCTGCCGATCCGCCGCGTCGTGGCCGCGGATGTCGCCCAGGCCGGTCTCCCGATCGAGGGTGCCGCGGAGAATGAGCCCGGCGTCGTCGTCAATTCCCAGTTTCTCGACGGGCTGACGACCGAGCAGGCTGCGGCCGAGATCATCCGCCGGGCCGAGACCGGCGGCTGGGGTCAGGGTACGACCGCCTATCGCCTGCGCGACTGGGGTGTCTCGCGCCAGCGCTATTGGGGCACGCCGATCCCGATCATCCATTGCGAGAGCTGCGGCGCCGTTCCTGTGCCCCGCGATCAACTGCCGATCGTCCTTCCCGAAGACGTGACTTTCGATCAGCCGGGCAATCCGCTCGATCGACATGATGCGTGGCGCAGTGTCCCCTGCCCGTCGTGCAGCGG
>JAEVYW010000317.1 GCA_023392555.1 Pseudomonadota bacterium
ACGGCTTCCTGGGCCTGTCGGACTCCCCAATCATCATTGGCGCCATCGGCCTTCTCATCGTGAACCTGGTGCTCTGGGCGGCCTGTTACGTGCTGCTCAGGAGCGGGTGGAAGATCAAGAATTAAGCTGCGGAATTAAGCCTGCGTGACGCAGGGGCTGGTCGCTCCCCGTCCGTCGGCACCCCACTTGCGGAAACCCGATGAATCCACGTGGAAGCGGCGTCCGGTGTAGAACCCGAGACCAGTATTATACTCGCGGCCGTCGCGGGCGTGCGCGGCGCATACCGAGCGTATCATCGCGGTCCGATCGAGCGCCTTGTTCACCGGCGTCAGGTCGATCGCGAAGAACGCGCGGTGAGCGCTCTTGGGAGCGCCGTTGGAGCAGGAGTTGAGACCTGCGTTACGATAGGCGCTCAGCGGCTCGACCTGGCCGACGCTCGGCACGACATCGTCGCGAACGAACTTCAGCGTGGTGATGATGCGTTCCCACAGATGCTGCGGCGGGATCTCGAACGGCTGCGCGCCGCATTCCTTCCACGACGACGAGGTGCGTGTCAGCTGCCAGATCGGTACGACCGAAACCACGCCCTGCGCCGCGAGATAGTTGCGGAAGGCCATCGCCTGCGCACGGTTCACGGGCGAGCGGTTGAGCCACGCCTCGAAATCATCGGCAGTCTGCTTCGGCGCGAGGCCGGACTCGTGATTGTGCCCGTCGGCATCCATGCCGAGTTGCGCTTCGACCGTGAGCTTGGCCGGCGTCTGAACCGTCGCAACGGCCTTGTGAACTGGCAGCGCCGGAGTCGCCGAACCAAGGCCGGTGACAGGCGCAAAAGCGAGCGTCGCCGCAGTCGCGGCCAAGGAAAAAAATCTAAGCATATCATGAAGATAGGGTCGACAACGGCCGTTACAAGGCCTTGACTTTCCTGCGTTTTATGAGCGCCGAATCGCCTTATTACCTGTGTTCAGGCTCGGCGCGCCTGCAACACGGTTTACCGCGTGAAATGAGGAGCCGACGCCCTGCTCAGAATGGCTCAATGCAATCATTCCAGTGAGATAGCGTATTCATCATTTTGAACGGCGGATAACGAGCGCGTTCAGGCTCCAAGCAACCACCATCGGGCAAAAGCATTTCATCAACTGCTCGAAGGAGAGCCAGAATGCGTAAGTTTATCATTGCAATCGCCGCCGGTGCTTCGGCTCTCGCCGTCGCGACGCCCGCTGCGGCCCAATATTACCAGCCGGGCCCGGGCTACGGCTACAACAACGGCTATGGCTACGGCCGCGCCAGTTATGGTCAGGTCCGCGCCCTTCAGGCTCGGGTGAATAACCTGCAGCGCCAGATCGACCGTTTGGCCCAGCGCCGTGCCATCACGCGCGACGAATATAACGGCCTGCAGCGCGATGCGCGTCAGGTTGAGCGTCGCCTTATGAACAACAGCCGCAATGGCCTGAGCGGCCGCGAATATGCGGAAGTCCAGAACCGCATTGCGTGGCTGGAGCGTCGCATCTCGAACGAGGTTCGCGACGGCAACCGCTGGGGCCGCAACGACCGCCGCTGGTCGGACCGCGACCGCGATGGCCGTAACGACCGTTGGGAAGACGACCGCGGTTATCGCCGCGACTAAGTCTTCACCGGCTTAGTAAGGAAGGCGCGCTCGGACATCCGGGCGCGCCTTTTCCTTTGTCGGGCGTCTGGCTATAGCGCGGAGCAGGCTCAACGCCGTCTTCGCAACCTGCCGAAAAGGACCTGCCCGCCATGGCCATTACGCCGCTTATGCCCGTTTATCCGCGCTCACCGGTGCGGCCGGTTCGAGGCGAGGGCGTCTACCTCTATGGCGAGAATGGCGAGAAGTATCTCGACTTTGCGGCAGGCATTGCAGTCAACCTGCTGGGGCACGGCCACCCGGTTCTGACCACGGCGATCCAGGACCAGGCCGCAACCCTGATCCACGTGTCGAACCTCTACGGCAGCCCGCAGGGCGAGGCGTTCGCCAAGCGCCTGACCGACCTGACCTTCGCGGACACGGTCTTCTTCACCAATTCAGGCGTCGAAGCGGTCGAATGCGCGATCAAGACCGCGCGCCGCTATCATTACGCTAAGGGTAACACGCACAAGACCGACCTGATCAGCTTTTCGAACGCCTTCCACGGGCGCACGATGGCGACGATCAGCGCGACCAACCAGGCGAAGATGATCGACGGCTTTGCGCCGCTGCTGCCCGGATTCAAGGTCGTCGAGTTCGACAATCTCGAGGCGGCGCTGGCTGCGGTCGACGAGAACACTGCCGGCTTCCTTCTCGAGCCGGTGCAGGGCGAGGGCGGCATCCGACCCGCGAGCCAGGAATTCATCCAGGGCCTGCGCGCGATCTGCGACGAAAAGGACCTGATGCTGGTGTTCGACGAGGTCCAGTGCGGCGTCGCCCGGACCGGAACGCTGTACGCTTACGAGCAGTATGGCGTGACGCCGGACATTATGGCGTCTGCCAAGGGCATTGGTGGCGGCTTTCCCATGGGTGCCTGCCTTGCGACGGAGAAGGCAGCTGCGGGCATGGTCATCGGTACGCATGGTTCGACCTATGGCGGCAACCCGCTCGCGATGGCCGCGGGCCAGGCCGTGTTCGATGTCGTCGCTAACGACGAATTCCTCGCCAGCGTCCGCACCAAGGGCGAGCGCCTGCGCGCCGCCCTTGAGCAGATGATCCCGAACCACGACCATCTGTTCGAAGGCGTTCGCGGCATGGGCCTGATGCTCGGCATCAAGATGAAGACCGACAGCCGCGCCTTCGTCACCTATCTGCGCGACCATGGGATCCTGACCGTCGCAGCGGGCGACAACGTTATGCGCGTGCTGCCGCCGCTGGTGATCGAGGAAGAGCACATCCGCGAGTTCGTCGACGGTTTGTCCGCCGCCGCCGCGCAATATGAGATGCCCGCCGAAGCGGCCTGAGTTTTTAGCTCAGGGAGTCGGAACGACGCTGGTCGCGACGGCCGTGCCCGCGGGCGCGGCCACTGCGGCACCGCCGCCGGCACCAGTTGCTGCGCTCGGCTTCGCCGCCGCAGTCTCGGTTTTCTTGCCAAGCGCCTGCTGACCTGAGGTGACGGCATCGCCAGTCAGCGTCCAGCGCAGGTTGTTCGAGGCGGCGACCTTCTCCACGTAGACTTCGCGCGGCGCCTTTTCGGCGGCTTCGCGGGCGGCCATGTTGAAGCGGACCGCAACGCGCTTGTCGCCGCGCATCGACGGAGCGAGCTTGATCGCCTCGGCGCCCGGGATCTCCGCAATCGCCTCAGCGACATTGGTCTGCGGGTTCAGCGCACGTTGCTGGCGGTCGCGCTCTTCGGCGACGATCGCGGCGCTGCGAAGCGCATCGACGTTCGGCTCGGACCGCGCATAGCGCTGGTTGAACGCATCCGGACGGCCCCATCCACCGGCCCACCGGTAGAAGATGTGCGCGCCGACCACGGCATTTTTGGTCAGCGTCGACGCCCAATAGGGAACGACGTAATTCGCGTGATAGTGCGTGGCATTGCCGACCGGATAGTAGACGAAGCCGGTAAGGGCAGCTTCGGCGACTTCGCGAGCGCGGCGCCAGCTGTCGCCGGCGGGGCGGCGCATCAGCGAGCCGTCGCAAGTAAAGGTGAACTGGCAGCCGGTCGCGCGGGTCGATCCCTCATAGACGACGCCGCAGACGCTGGCCGGGAAGGCCGGGTGGCGGACGCGATTGAGGACAACCTGGGCAACTGCGCGCTGGCCATCGGTCGGCTCCTGGCCGGCTTCGTAATAGACCGCGCTGGTCAGGCACTCGAGCGCACGAGCCTGCGCATTCTTGTCGGCGTTGGCGAAGATAAAGGGCTTAGCGGCGGGGTTCGGACCGCTTGCAAGCGGGATCGCCGCGTTGATCGCCAGAGCCTGTTCCGGGGCGACGTTGCGCACGAGCATCGGCGGGGGTGCCGGGGGTCCGAGCTCGACAGTCTGGCCGCGAATCTCGTCCACCGTGGGCGTCGAGGCGGCCACTCCGGCGATGGCCGTGACACCCACGACCGCAATGCCCAACCCGACCATCGCCTCGCGCGGACGGGAGCGCACAAGGCGCACGACCGCGTCCAGCCGCTTACGCGACCAGCGGAGCGCGTCTTCCGCCGACCCGCGCAAATCGCGCGGTTGAGAGATGGCAACAGCTTTGGACAATGTCTTCGCTCTACTCGGTGATATACTCGGTTAAGACGGTTGTTTCAACGATCGCCCCCGGGCGACGCCCGCCAGCGGCCCGTTTCGGACCACCTCAGCAAGGGTTTCAGGGGAGCGATCCAGGCTATTCCCACAACCAGATAGAACAGGGCCTGAACGATCACAGGCCAGCGCCCGACGAACCCTGCAAGGCTTGCGACGAGCACCGCCCAGACGACGATCAGCAGCAGAATCGCGGCGATACCTGCAGGTTTGCGCCACGAGGGTGCGTGCTCGCTCTTCACGCGAAGGTCTCCACGCCCTCAGGGCTTGCGAAGGCGTCGAGAGGGATGTCCCACGGGTCGTGCGGGATGATCGCGTCGATCCGCTCAAGTCCCCAGCCGACGCCGATCAGGCGCGCGCCCTTACGCTTCAGGCTGCCGAGCACGCGGTCGTAATGGCCCTTGCCGCGGCCAATGCGGGTGCCGTGGGCGTCGATTGCGATCAGGGGGACGAAGATCAGGTCGGGATCGACTACAGGCGCGCGTCGCTTGGGCTGGAGGATGCCGAACGCGCCTGGCTCCAGCGGGTCGCCCGCGAGGAAGCGAAAGGGCTTTGCGGGATTGCCGAAGGCGGGGAAGGCGACGATGCGGCCGACCGCGCGCGCTTCCTCCATCGCCAGAAGCGGACTGATCTCGCTGCCCATGGGCGAATAGCCGCCGATGACCCTGGCTGAAGCCAGCAGGCTGGTGAGGTGCTCCGCCAGCTGCTGCTCCAGGAGCGTTCGCTCGCCGTCGCCGATCGTGCGTACGAAGGCCTTGCGGGCATCTAGCGCGGCCACGCGCAGCGCTTCCTTCGACAGCGGGAGCATCTCGGGCTGCTCACCGCCGAAGCTATTGTCGCCGGGCGACTGGGGAGGAAGTGACGGGACCACCATGGCCGTTTGCCCTAAAATCCTCTGACGCCAAAACGTCAGGTGGGCGCCATGTGCACCGGACCCAAGGGTTTCCCCCGTGATCCGGGCAGGGACAGCTCCCAAGTGGATCATATCGCCTCAGGGATTTTCCGAAGGCTCGCACCGGGCAGTACCCGTCAGTGCCTATGTACGATCAGCGCGACCCATTCTCAAGGGAGACGGCCAGTGATTCGAGCCGGTCTGCAAGCCGCTCGGCGCGTTCGGCGAGAGCCGGATCGGAGGAGGCGCGCGGTGATTCGACCACCACCGCCTCGCCCTTGTCGTCGACGAGCTGGTCGGCCAGCAGCAGGCTGGCGAACAACAGCTGGCGCGATTCCGACAGGGTTCCGAGCCCATCGAGCGCTTCGCGGCTTTTCGCGTCGACCAAGCTTGCGGCCTTGCGCAGCGAATCCTCTTCGCCATCGCGACACGCGACGCGGTAGGAGCGTCCGGCGATGAAGAGATCGACCTCCGCCATCAGCTTGCCTCGCGGATCAGTTGGTCGAGTTCGGCAACGGCTTCGCGCACCCTGGCGCGCAGCTGCTCGTCGCGGCTTTGGGCGGGCCGAGGCTCCGACAAAGCGCGCTCGATGCGCTCCAGAGCCTCTTCGGCCCTGCTCAGTGCGGATGTGAAGCACCCCTCGTCCATGGCTGATTTCGCTACGCAATTCGCGCGAATTTAACAAGCGCCGAGGATGCGTTCCGGCTACGCCGGTTGACGCCTCGTCGCGCACCCGCCAAGGGCACCGCATCCCGCCAAAGGAGCAAGCCTTGCAGCCTGACGATCGCCGCCTAGCGAATGCCATCCGCGCACTGTCGATGGATGCGGTCGAGGCGGCGAACAGCGGGCATCCGGGCATGCCGATGGGAATGGCCGACGCAGCGACGGCCCTGTTCACTCGCCACCTGAAATATGACGCGGCGGACCCCAAGTGGCCCGACCGCGATCGCTTCATCCTCTCGGCCGGGCACGGGTCGATGCTGATC
>JAEVYW010000001.1 GCA_023392555.1 Pseudomonadota bacterium
AAGAAGTCGTTGGTCAGCTGGCCCTTGCGCTTGGTGAAGACGCCTTCCGGCCGGTCCTTGTAGTTGGCGCCCAGCACGCGAAGGCCGCCGAGCAGAACCGTCATCTCGGGCACCGACAGGCCGAGCAGCGAGGCGCGGTCGATCAGCAGCTCTTCCGTGCGATCGCTGTGCTTGGTCTTCAGGTAATTGCGGAAGCCGTCGGCGACGGGCTCCATCACCGCGAAGCTCTCCGCGTCCGTCCACTCCTGCACCGCATCGCCGCGGCCGCCCAGGAAGGGCACGCTGACGTTGAAGCCGGCGTCCTTCGCGGCTTTCTCGACCGCCGCCGAGCCAGCGAGGACGATTGCGTCGGCCATCGACAGGCCGCCGCGAAGCTCGTCGATCTTGGCGAGGATGCGCGACAGCTCCTCGGGCTCATTGACCGCCCAATCGCGTTGCGGGTCGAGGCGGATGCGAGCGCCATTGGCGCCGCCGCGATGGTCGGACTTGCGATAGGTCGAGGCCGAGGCCCACGCCGTCTTGACCAGCTGGCCGACGGTAAAGCCGGCGTCGAGGATCTTCGACCTGAATGCCGACACGTCGCTGTCCGACGGGGTGCTGCCGGCCGGGACGGGGTCCTGCCAAATCAAATCTTCCGCCGGGACTTCCGGGCCGAGGTAACGGACCTTCGGGCCCATGTCGCGGTGGGTCAGCTTGAACCAGGCGCGGGCGAACGCGTCCTTGAACGCTTCGTGGTCGTTGCGGAATTTCTCCGAGATCGCGCGGAGCTCAGGATCCTCGCGAAGTGCCATGTCCGCCGTCGTCATCATCGTTGGCACCTTCTTGCCGGGCACGTGGGCGTCGGGTGCCATGTCTTCTTCGCGCTGGTTGATCGGCTGCCATTGCTGGGCGCCGGCGGGCGAGCGGACGAGCTCATACTCATAGTCGAGCAGCAGCCGGAAATAGTTCTCCGACCATTGCGTCGGCGTGTTCACCCAGGCGCCCTCGATGCCGCTGGTGATGGTGTGCTCGCCGAAGCCGCTTTCGTGCGCGCTGGCCCAGCCGAGGCCCTGGAGCGTGATGTCTGCGCCTTCGGGAGCGGCATCGACCAGGCTCGGATCGCCCGCGCCGTGGGCCTTGCCGAACGTGTGGCCGCCGGCGGTCAGTGCCACCGTCTCCTCATGGTTCATCGCCATGCGCTCAAAGGTGATCTTGATGTCGCGCGCGGACTGGAGCGGGTCGGGGACTCCGCCCGGTCCTTCCGGATTGACGTAGATGAGGCCCATCTGAATCGCGGCGAGCGGATGCTCGAGCTCAAGCTCTTCCTCGGGCAGGATGCGGGTCTTGTTGTCGGGGTGGCCGACGAACTGCTCTTCGCTGCCCCAATAGATGTCGCGTTCGGGCTCGAACACGTCGGGACGTCCGCCGCCGAAGCCGAACACTGGCCCGCCCATGCTTTCGATCGCGACGTTGCCGGCGAGGATGAAGAGGTCCGCCCAGCTGATGTTCTTCCCGTACTTCTGCTTGATCGGCCACAGCAGGCGGCGGGCCTTGTCGAGGTTGCCATTGTCCGGCCAGCTGTTGAGCGGGGCGAAGCGCTGCTGCCCGCTATTGGCCCCGCCGCGACCGTCGGCTGTGCGGTAGGTGCCCGCCGCGTGCCACGCCATGCGGATCATGAAGGGGCCGTAATGCCCGTAATCGGCCGGCCACCACGGCTGGCTGTCGGTCATCAGCGCGGTGAGGTCGCGCTTCAGCGCCTGGTAATCGAGCTTCTTGAACGCTTCGGCATAGTTGAAGTCGTCGCCCATCGGGTCCGGCGACGTTCCGCCCTGGGTGAGGACATCGACCGGCAGCGCTTCCGGCCACCAATCCCGGTTCTGCCGGCCAAGCAGCGATCGTACGGTCGTCGGCTTGCCTACGGGACAACCCATCTCGCCAGTCTTCGCGTCCATGTATGCCTCTCCCAAGTCTGAAATGTGGGAGGGACGCTAGGCCTGGCGATTGAACGATGGAAACGATGAATCTTTGTCAGACACTATCGAAAAATCGATTAGTGCTGGCCGGTCGGCTCCAGCCCGAACTTGATGCGCCAGGCGTCGTCGAGAAGGTCCTGAACCTCGGCGTGCTTCTGCATGTAGGGCGGCGAAGAAGGGGCAGATCGGGATGACCTTGAGCCCACGTTCCCGTGCCGCATCCAGCGAGTAGCGGATGAGGGCGGAGCCGATACCCTTGCCTTCATGCTCGGGCGGCACCTCGGTGTGCGTGAACATGATCTTCCCCGAAGGAAGCGTATATTCGGCAATGGCGAGTGAACCGTCGCCGAGGTCGGCCTCGAAGCGATGGCGGTCGGGATTGTCGCGCATGGCGATCTGGGCTTGTGTCATTACATTGGGATAGCGGGCGGCAAGCACCTGCGGAAGCTGGTAGAATGGAGCGAGGAGACTCAACGATGACCGACGTGCGCCAGACCGAATTCGACCTCGCCCCGCCGACCGATTGCCAGCTTCAGGAGCTTGCGGCGGATCTCAGCAGCGAGGAGCGCCACGTACTTCTCGACCATGGCACAGAGGCGCCCTTCTGCGGCGTGTTCCTCAACGAGAAGCGCCCGGGCGTCTTCACCTGCCGGCTGTGCGGCCTGCCTTTGTTCAAGGGCGGATCGAAGTTCGAAAGCGGCACCGGCTGGCCAAGCTTCACCCAGCCGTTTGAAAGCGATCACCTGCAGTACATCACCGATACCAGCTACGGCATGGTGCGGACCGAAATCGTTTGCGCGCGCTGCGGATCGCACCAGGGCCACGTCTTTCCGGACGGCCCGCCGCCTACGGGGCAGCGCTACTGCATCAATTCGGTGAGCCTCGCCTTCACGCCCGACGGTGAGCCGCTGCCGGACAAGCTTGGACGTGGTGCGCCAGAGGGCCAGCCGCTGAGCTGAGGACGCAGATGCGGTCCGGTCATCTGCGGGACAATTGACCGGACCGCACCTACTGGCATCCCCAGGGGGCGGGGGACGCGATGCGACGAACATACCGGCCCAAGGTCCGTTCCGCGCGCGCACGTGAAGTTCATCGGGCGTTCACCGTGGGACGGTGGCCTGCCCTTCATCCACGATGAACGACGAACCGGGCCTCGCTGTCCGAGCGTTGAAACGGCCAAATACTCCCAATTTTCGGAGACGGATGATGTTCAGCGTTAAGAAGATCCTTGCTGCCGGTGTCGGCCTCGCGGCCCTTGCTGGTGCCGCTACCCCGGCCGCTGCCCAGTATTATTACAGCCAGCCTTATGCGTCGCCTTACGCGCGCACTTATGCTTCGCCTTACGGCGCGCCGTACGGCAACGCTTATGGCTACGGCTACAACAATGCCTCGACGCAGGCTGCCGCGCAGCGTTGTTCGGCTGCCGTCCAGCAGCGCTTGAGCACCCGCACCGGCGTTGCCGGCATCCTTGGCGCCGTCCTTGGTGCGCGCACGGTCGGCGGCCGCGTGCTTCAGGTGACTCAGGTCAACCCGAACCGTTCGTCGATCCGCGTGCGCGGCCTTGCCAGCAGCGGCACGAACATGGGTCAGTACGGCTATGGCGCTTATGGTGCGTACGGCATGGCCTACCAGCCGGATCTCAGCTTCAAGTGCGACGTCGATTATCAGGGCTACATCCGCGATATCGACATCAATCGCCGCTAAGCGGGCAAGGTGAGACAAGGGAGCGCCGGTCGAAAGGCCGGCGCTCTTTTTTGTGCGCTTCGTTGCGGGACTTCGCCCCTTCCAAGTCTGTGTGATGGCGCGATTATCTGTGTTAACGACGCAGTGAATGGCCAGCGTCGGGGATCGTGACGGCCTGAACGGGGGCAAGCGCGTGCTCGCGCACGAACCCTCGTTCACGCTCGGCGCTGCGAAGGTCGATCCGCCGACGCGCCGGGTCGAGGCTCATGGCCAGTCCGAGATCATCGAGCCGCGAATGATGCAGGTGCTTGTCGTGCTCGCTCGCGCGGCCGGCGAAGTCGTCACTCGCGACGAAATCGTCGAGCAATGCTGGGATGGCCGCATTGTCGGCGACGATGCGGTCAACCGCGTCTTCTTTCGGCTTCGGCAGCTATCGCAAAAGCTGGGGGCGGACACCTTCCGCATCGAGACTGTGCCGAGAGTCGGCTACCGGCTGGAAGCGGAACGCGCGCCTTCAACCGAGCCAATTGCGAGTTCACGACCGTGGGGCGGACTGTCGCGTAGAACGGTAGGCCTTGGCGCGATTGCCCTTGGTGCCGCAGCCCTCGCCGGCAAGCTTGCCTTCGCCGGGCAGAAGTCGAAATACAAGCCGCTCCCCGAAGCCAAGCGCTACTTCGACATCGCCCAGGATCTGCGCGGGCAGTATTCGGTCAACCAGTC
>JAEVYW010000061.1 GCA_023392555.1 Pseudomonadota bacterium
CAGAAGGTCCCCGGGGGAAGCTTCCGCAACATCGCAGAAGTGAGCCTGGACCAGAACGACTGCTGCACGAAGCCGCATTGATCGCGGTCGGTAGTTGCACGGGACGGCCTCCGCCGGAATCTCAAACGCGCTGCAAACAACTCCAACGCAATCGAGCCCGGTGAGCGGGTCACGGCCTTGTGGCCGATAGCGGCATCCAACGAGGCTCCTTGCCCTCGCGACGATGGAGGTCATCCTCAGGCGCCCGGATAACGTGTCAGCAGGTCGTTCCCCGGAAGATGCGGCTCGCCCCGGAAGTTCAACGCGTTCGCAAAGCGGCCAATGCAGGTCTGGAACCTCTTGTCGCACCCTTCACGAAGAAGCACGACGCACCCGGGTTCGACGGCCCCTTGCGGCAAATCGCGAACCCGAATGCGCTCGCCATCGACCGCCAGCACCAAGGTCGCCGCACCGCAATTCTCGCCCGACCGGTACTGGAGGCGGCCGAACAGGAAGCGCTCGTCGACCTCGCGATCCAGTTCGATCTCCGTCCCATCACGCGACACCACCTTCGCGCGAATGCTTCGTCCCGCTAGGTCAACGCGGCAGTTCTTGTCGCCGATTTCGGCGCGGCATTCGGGCGATGTGCTCGGGCACACCGGACTGTCCAATCCGGCTGCCGCTCCGCGAAGCTCCGCGCTGAACGAGCCTCCCGCAAATGCGACGTCGCCAAGCTCGCCGCCCAGCAGCTTCAAGGGTGCAACCGCGCTGTCCTCCCAGTCGTGCGCCGCCAGCGAAACACGAGCGCCGTCCCAGCGACCCAGCCGCAGGTCTGTCTCCGTGATTGCTTCTGCCGTGAGCGCTCCGGCGACTTCGCTGTCGTTCGGCTCCAGGCCCAGCCGTCGCGTGATCGCTGCAGGAGCGACGCCCGGATCGGGCCGATACGTAATTCCGCCGCGCACGATCGCTTCGTCGTGACTGGTCAACGCCACACCTGAACCGTCCCGACGCTCTATGCGCCAGCAAAAGGTTAGCGCGCTGACCCGCTTTTCCGCGCCGCCCATCTAGGCCTCGCGCACTTCGATCAACGGAACGCTTGAAGCTTCTCCAGCCAGGAACGTCGCCCGGTTCACCTCGATCCGGTCCTCGGCAAAGCGCACGGGGACGTCGAATTGAAACCCCGCCGTGACCTGCGCTCCATTCGCGGGCGCCTGGTCGAACACGAGGATGCCAGGCTCCACAACAGACCAGCCCGTCGACTTTTCCTGGCCACCGACCGCTACGCGCACCGACCCGGACACTGGCCGCGTAATGCGTCGCCGCTCACCAGCTCCATAAGCCTTCGCTAAGGCGAAGCGGACCGATGATCCGTCGCCAACTCCGATCTCCTGATCCGTTGCGGTCGGCGTTCCGGTCATGCCGTGCGAGCTGAAATCGTACGGATCGCGGAACCGGAAACCAACCGCAGGACCACGCCGAGCGCGGAAGAAAGCGATCAGCGTTTCCAACTCATCGTCACCGCGCACACCCGGCCCTGCATCGAAGCGCAGGCGCGCCTGCTGCCAATTCACGTTGCGCCATTCGTATCCGCTCGCGCTCGTCACGACATTGGTCGAAAAGCTCGGCGAAACGCTCGCCTCCGCGCCGATCTCGATCGGAAACAAGACATCGTCGAAGGGGACCAAGTCGGGCTCCTCGCCAAAGAGTGTAAGATTGTCGCGCAGCACTTGAGGGAACGCCCAAAGGAACGCCTCGGCGACACCCGCTTCTCGCGCAGCCGTCGCCGCGTCGATGATCCGCGCCCAGTCGCCGCGCTGCTCCGGGTCGAGCACAAATCCGCTCAAATAATGCTGCTCGGTCCGGGCATAGCCAAGGCGCGCTTCGACCTCCGCACGCGCTTCTGCGCGACGCTGATCCTGGCCGGACGTGACCCAGTCATAATCCTCGAGCTGAAGCACATCGAACGCCGGCTTGACCCAGCCCGCCGGCAAGTTCGCCCGCCGCAATTCAGGTGCATGCGGGTCCAGCACCGTGGGTAGATATGCCAGCAACAAAGTTGCCGCGTCAGGGGCCGCCGCCTTCACCGCCGACACGATCCGCGCTGTCGACGCCGCCAACACATCGCCTGCATGATCCAACAACTGGAGCTGCGCCGAAGTCATCGGCCCGCGAACGTTAGCGATCTCAACTGGCGCGCCGCCGAATGCGATCTTCGCGGCCTCATCGTACAGACAAATTGCGCCATCCGGAGTGACCCACCACCAGGGCTCGCCGATCTGCACCATCGGCTTCAGCCCGGCATCGCGCGCAATGCCGACCAGCGCTTCCGCAACGCTCTCGAGATACTCGATTGCCGCTTCATTCGCCGGCGAAAGCAATGCGGACGGGGGCGACCAACCAGTAAGCGCCGGGCTCCCGTCGAACGCCCGCTGCTTCCAGGCATCCGGGCAGAACATGTCGAGGATCTCGTACGAGACGGACCAGATCACGTCGTAGCCGCGCGCCTTCGCAGCCCGCGCAAAATCCCGGTGCCAGGCCAACGCCGCGTCGTTGAACGGCCGCGACGCATCCACCTTCCCCGCACCGTCCAGCGCGAAGAAATGGCTCATCCCGACATAATGATTGATGATCTTGCGATAGCCGAGCCGCTCGACCGCATCGATCACCCGCTCGGGCGGCAGATGATACATGTCATCGTACGCGGTCGCGATGCGAAGCTCATGCTCCGGCACCACCGCATCGCGCACGTCAATCACGCTAGCCGACCCGTCGCATCGGATGTCGCTGATCGACACGCTAAGTCGCGCGGGCGCCACCCGAGCCTCGCCCGACCCTTCGACGTAATCGGGGGGCACGATGCTGATGAACATGCGATCGATCGCCCGCGGATCGACAGCATCCGCATCGTCCGGCAACCCAAACCCCCCGAACAAATTGTCGAAGTCCAGCGTCACGACCGCGTCGGTCGGCGACCCGACTGCGTAATTCCAAAGCCTCACGTACCAGCTTCGGTCGGCACTCTCGATCGTGAGCGTCGGCCCATTGATCGCGTCCAGGGGCATCGCACTCGTTGAGCGCCAGCGAAAGCGCAGCACGCACCGCGAGTAATCGCGAGCAGTCTCCCGCCGATGTGCAGCATGCGAATGCCGGTCCTGGCTTTCCCAGATCAGCCCAACGAGGTCGCCCTTGCGCAGCACTTCCGCCGCCAGCTCGTTCCCGTGCCCGTCTGTGCTCGTCACCAGGCTCGCAGCCGTCCCGCGCGGAAAGTCGACCGTCCAATGCAGCGGGTCGAAGCGCTTCAAATGCGTCGTAACGATCGGCGCGTCGTCAGCCGTGAACCAATGGTTCATGCCCGCTCCGCCCGCAAAGCCGATCGCACCGCGCGCGCCACCTGTCGCGACGATTGCCGCAGCACCGCCGCGTTCTCAGGCATCGGCGTATTCACCGAAATCGACACGCGCACATCGCGGCCGCCGCGCGCAGAAGGTGCTTCGATCCGGCCGTTCGCACCAGGCACGAACAGCTCCGGCCCACGCTCACCGACGACGTAAGCCCGGCCCGCCGAAACCGGCCCGCCCGTCGCACGTCCTGGCGATCCCATCAGCGAGGCCACTAACCCGCCAAGCCCCGCAAGCTGACTACCGCCGCCCGAGCCCGACGAATTGAACAACGCCCGCACCGACGCCGACGCGATCTGCGCCATCGCCGACAGCGCCACCCGCTTCAGATCGTCGAACCCGAACTTCCCACTCGTGATCGCCCGCGCCAGCGCGCCTTCAACCAACCGTCCAGCGCGTGCAGCACCTTGCGCAAGCGGCCCTTCAAGCTCGCCGCGCATCGCCGACACGTCGCGAGCGAACGCACTCGTATCGGCGCGCACGCTCACCACGAGCCGCTCCACTTCATCGTCCATGCTGTGCCTTCTTTATTCGTCCGGGAAGCGCCGCCTGAGCGCCTCGATCACGTCCCGCTCCGGCGCATCCACGTCCGGCGCTACCTGTCCCAGCGCAGCCGCCAGCTCGGCCGGCGTCGCGTCCCAGAACTCACTCGGCCGCCAGCCGAGCAACGTCGCCGCTGCTCCGCACAAGCGCACCGCAGCCTCGCCAAAGGTCGCCGTCACTGCCCGCTGAGGATCTGCCCGAGCACGACGCGCAAGGCCGGCGTCGCCTGCGCAAGCCCCTGCGCCACAACGGCCTCACCAATCCGCTCGCGCGGAATCGACGGCGGCCTCCCCGCCGAAAGATGGTCGAACAGCGCCACCATCTCGCTTAGCTTCAGTCCGCCGTCCGCTGCCCGCTCAACCAAAGCAAACAGCGGCCCAAGCTCCTGCTCCGCCGCAACCAGCGCATCGAATGACGGCCGAAGCACGACCGTCTCACCCGCGACGACCAGGTTCGCCTCCCCGCGATGCGGGTTCGCAC
>JAEVYW010000147.1 GCA_023392555.1 Pseudomonadota bacterium
GCTCGACGCCGGCCAGAGCCACAGCTGCTACGACCCGGCGCACGACGGCGGTGCCTGCGGCGAATGCGACGCCTGCCGCCTGCGGGCCAAGGGATTCGCGGACGCAGGGCTCGTCGATCCGACGAGATATTCGGCGGCGCGATGACCTACGCCGTCAAAGAGAGCTTCCTCACGCTGCAGGGCGAGGGGGTCCAGTCGGGCAGCCGCGCCGTGTTCCTGCGCTTTGCGGGCTGCAACCTCTGGTCGGGCCGTGAGCAGGACCGTGCGACTGCCCAGTGCACCTTCTGCGATACGGATTTCGTCGGCACGGATGGGGAAGGCGGCGGCAAGTTCGCGGACGCCGATTCGCTGGCTGATCAGGTGGCGTCGCTCTGGGGTGAGGGGCAGGATTCGCGCCTCGTCGTGATTACTGGTGGCGAGCCAATGCTCCAGCTCGATCGTCCGCTCATAGACGCGCTTCATGACCGGGGATTCCGAATCGCCATGGAGAGCAATGGGACGCTTGCCGCCGCGGACGGCATCGACTGGCTCTGCGTCAGCCCGAAGGCCGGGACCCACGTCGTTCAGCGCAGCGGCGACGAACTTAAGCTGGTTTGGCCGCAGGCCGGGATCGATCCGGCCGAGCTAGAAAGCTGGGATTTCGCGAATTTTTTGGTGCAGCCGATGGACTGCGCGGAGCGGAATCAGGCGCTCCAGGCGGCGATCCAACTGGTTATGGAGCGGCCGAAGTGGCGGCTTTCACTTCAATCGCACAAGGTCGTCGGCCTGCCTTGAGCCGATCGTTGAAGGCATAAAAAGAGGCTGCCGGATCGCTCCGGCAGCCTCTTAGGTTTCGTCGGCACTCCCGAGGGAGGCCGCCGAATTACTGCGCGTTGCCGGCAGCCGAGTTAGCAGCGTCCGCAGCCGAGTTGGCGGCGTCAGCGCTGTTCGCTGCTGCGTCAGCCGAAGCTGCCGCATTCGCGTCGACCGTCGCGTTGAGGTCGGTGTTGGTGGTCGCGTCCAGACCGGTCGTGTCGTTAACGACCAGGTTGTCGACGGCGAGGTTGTCAACGTTCATCGTGTTGTCGGCGGATTCGTTGCTGCTGCAAGCCGAAAGCGCCAGGGCCGCACCGGCGACCAGGATAAGAGCACGCATTCAAAACTCCCTAGATTATCCGATCTGGAACGGGTGAACCCCGCCTCGCAAATCGCGCGCACAATAGTCGTAAGGGTGCGTGCCCATCAAGAGACTTTGCAACGTGACGACAAGGCGTTGAGAAAGCTGGGAAATTCAGCCTTCAGAGCGTCGTCGACGCGATCGATCGGTACGTCCTTGCCCAGCGCTTGAATGCTCGTAACGCCAAACTCGCTGATGCCGCAGGGCACAATACCGGCGAAGTGTGACAGGTCCGGGGCGACGTTGATCGAGAAGCCGTGAAGGGTCACCCAGCGCTTCACGCGGATGCCGAGAGCGGCGATCTTGGCCTCGCCGAAGCCTTCGCCGACCCAGATGCCGATGCGGCCTTCGGCGCGGTGCGCCTCGACCCCGATGCGGCGGAGAGTGTCGATGATCCAGCCTTCGAGCGAATGGACGAGGCAACGCACGTCTTTGCCGCGGCGGTCGAGGTCGAGCATCAAATAACCAACCCGCTGCCCTGGACCGTGGTAGGTGTAGCGGCCGCCGCGCCCCGCTTCGTAGACCGGGAGCCCGAGGGGGTTCATCAGCTCAGCGTCGTCGGCGCTAGTGCCCGCAGTGAAGAGCGGGGGGTGCTCGAGAAGCCAGACGCATTCCTTCGCCGTTCCCTCGCGAATAGCCGCGGCGCGCTCCTCCATGAAGGCTCGAGCCTGCTCGTAGGGAACGAGCCCGTCGCTCACGCGCCATTCAATGTCGTCGAAGTCGTTCACGCGGGCGACATGGTCCCGACAGCGAGCCGCCGCAAGCGCGTTGCAAGCTGCCGTGCGCCCACGCATAACGGCCGCGGTTGGCTCAACAGGGGGGCATAGTGGCAAGCAAGCTGTCGATTTCGCGTGCATGGGACCAGACGCGGGATATTTTCCGTCGTGACGGCGGACTGATCACCGCGGTCGCGCTTGCCCTGATTGTTTTGCCGGAAGTGGTTGTCGGAATTATCGCCCCGCCCGAAACGGGTACGGCCGACCCGACGGCGGCAGCCCAGATGCTTCGTTTGCTGGCCGGCCTGATCTCGCTGGTTGGCCAATTGTCGATCGTTCGGCTGGCTCTGGGGCCGTCGACCACGGTCGGCGCGGCGATCAGCCACGGTCTTCGCCGCTTCCCTTCGACATTTGGCGCCCTCGTCTTGCTCGTGCTGCTCATGGGCGTCATCGTCATCCCGACGGCGGCGATCCTTTCGATCGTGTTGGGCGTGGACCTGACGCAGCTTCGTCAGGCGCCCAGCGGCGGGGCGGCGCTGCTCGTGGTGCTGGTGACAATACTGGTTCTCATGATCTCGGTCCGGTTCACCCTCCTCACTCCCACCGGGAGCGCAGAGGAGCTAGGTCCCCTCGGCATCTTCAAGCGCACCTGGCAGCTTACCAGCGGTCACTTCTGGCGCTTGTTCGGCCTGGTTGCCCTGCTCCTCATTGCCGCGCTGTTCCTCTTGTTCACCGCGGGCGTCATCGGCGGCATTCTCGCCCGCCTGGTAGGCGGTGAGATCACGGCCTTTTCGATTGGCGCGTTGATTGTCTCGCTCGTAGCCGGCGCTGCGCAGGGCGCCTTTTCGATCCTCGCTTCCGTGATGCTGGCGCGGGTTTATTCTCAGGTGGCGGGACGCGATGCCGAGGCGTCGGTGCCGAGCACGGGCGACTGAGGAGCGCAATCGCGCGGTAGAATCCCGAGCAGGCGCGGGTCGGGGAAGCGCTCGATCGCGCGCTTGTACGGGATGAACCCGGCGCGAACGTAGGCCCGAAGCGCGGCGGGATGATCGAGCGCACAGGTATGGACGTGGACGCGCTCGATGCCGTCCCGCCATGCCAGGCGCAGCGCCTCGGCCAGGAGCCAACGTCCGTGGCCCTGGCCGGACAGCTCAGGCATCAGGCCGACGAAGGACAATTCGCACTGCCCCACCTCGCGATAGTCAAGTTCCAGCATCCCGACCTGTTCGCCGCCCTCGTCTGTGACTGCGAATAGCTCCATGCCCGGATCGTGGATGATCGAACGCAGCTGCGCATCGTTCATGATCAGCCGCGAGAACCACAGCCACGGCGCGCCAACCCGGCGGAACAGTTCACGATAATCTTCGGGATCAGGCCGTTCGATGCGATGCAACGAGAGCGGGGAGGGCGGTATCTCGATTGCTGGACGCTCGTCCATCTCGAGGAAGGTGACGACCGCGGCCAGGTCACCGTCGCGGATCGGATCGTAGCTCACGACCAGGCGGCGAGGGGCGGCAGGCTCATCAGGATCGCGTCGATGTTCCCGCCGGTCTTGAGCCCGAACAAGGTCCCGCGATCGTAGAGCAGGTTGAACTCGACGTAGCGCCCGCGGAACTCGAGCAGGCGCCGCATGTCGGCATCGTCGAACGGCGTGTTCATGCGCTTGCGGACGATCTGCGGAAAGATGTCGAGGAAGGCTTCGCCAACGTCGCGAGTGAACGCGAAATTGTCTTCGAAGGTGGGGCCAGCACCCGGCTCGTTGCAATCGAGGTGATCGTAGAAAATCCCGCCGACGCCCCGCGACACATTGCGATGCGGAAGGAAGAAATAGTCCTCCGCCCATTTCGAGAACCTTGGGTAGAAAGTCGGATCGTGCGCAGCGCATGCAGCGCGTAACCGCGCGTGGAAGGCCTCGGTGTCGTCGCCATACGGAATTGCCGGATTGAGATCCGCACCGCCTCCGAACCAGCGCTTCGTGGTCGTCAGGAAGCGCGTGTTCATGTGCACTGCCGGCACATGCGGGTTCGCCATGTGCGCAACGAGGCTGATGCCGGTGGCGAAGAAGCTCGGGTCCTCGCCGGCGCCGTGGATGCTCTTCGCAAACTCCGGCGCGAACTTGCCGCCCACGGTCGAAACGTTGACCCCGACCTTGGCGAAGACTTGGCCGTTCATCTGGCCGCGAACACCGCCGCCGCCTGGCTCGCCATCGGGATCGGTGCGGTCCCACGGGGTGTAGGTGAACGCCGAGTCCGAGCCCGCTTCACGCTCGATCTCTTCGAAGGCGGCGCAGATGCGATCGCGCAAGCTTTCGAACCAGTCGCGCGCCGCCTGCTGTTGATCGTCGAGTTGCTTCATGGCGCCCACATAATGCAGCGGGCGCGAATGCCAATTGTGCCACTTGGCAGTACCGAAAGGCGCGGCTATCAGACCCGCCATTCGCTTCCGGGGGCACTGGAGGCGGATGTCGCTCATGTGCCCTTCCGGGCATAGCAAGCATAATCGCGTCAAAGGGTGAGCATGGCCACGAAGGCATCTGCTGAAGATACCGATCATAGCGCAGGCGTGGACAATGTCCGCCGCCGCGACTTCCTGAACGTCGCAGCAGTCAGCTTCGCCGGCGTCGGCGTCGTTGCCGTCGCACTGCCGCTGATCAACCAGATGAACCCGCCGGCCGACGTGCTCGCGCTCGCATCGACCGAAGTCGACATCTCGAAGATCGCGCCGGGCCAGGCGATCAAGACCGTGTGGCGCAAGCAGCCGGTCTTTATCCGCAACCTGACGCCGCAGGAAATCCAGGCCGCGAACGCAGTGCCGGTTTCCTCGCTCCGCGATCCGCAGTCGCTGGCCGAGCGCACCAAGCCCGGCAAGACCAATTGGCTAATCACTCTGGGCGTCTGCACCCACCTCGGCTGCGTGCCGCTCGGAACTGGCGAGGGTGAGAACCGCGGTCCGTTCGGCGGTTACTTCTGCCCGTGCCATGGTTCGGCCTACGACACCGCCGCTCGCATCCGCAGCGGTCCGGCGCCGAAGAACCTGGTCGTGCCAGAGTACGAATTCGTTTCCGACACTACCGTCCGCATCGGCTGAGGGGGAAGAGCCAAGCCATGAGTTTCGCCTGGGCAAAACCCTACGAACCCAAGACCGGCCTTACGCGCTGGTTCGACGAACGCCTTCCGCTCCCGCGCCTGGTCTATGGCGCCATCGGCGGCGGCTATCCGGTCCCGCGGAACCTCAATTACTTCTGGAATTTCGGCGTCCTCGCCGGGATCTTCCTGATGATCCAGATCGTCACCGGCATCGTCCTGGCGATGTGGTATTTCGCAAGTGGCGACGGCGCGTTCAATTCGGTTGAGCACATCATGCGCGACGTGAACGCGGGCTGGGCGATCCGCTACGCCCACATGAACGGCGCCAGCTTCTTCTTCATCGTCACCTACATCCACATCTTCCGCGGCCTTTATTACGGTTCGTACAAGGCCCCGCGCGAGCTGGTGTGGATGCTCGGCCTCGTCATCTACCTGCTGATGATGGCAACGGCGTTCATGGGTTACGTCCTGCCATGGGGCCAGATGAGCTACTGGGGTGCGCAGGTCATCACCGGCTTCTTCTCGGCATTCCCGCTGGTCGGTGAGCCGATCCGCGTGTGGCTGCTCGGCGGCTACGCGCCCGACCAGGCCGCGCTGACCCGCTTCTTCTCGCTTCACTACCTGCTGCCGTTCGTGATCGCGGCGGTCGTGATCCTTCACATCTGGGCGCTTCATATCCCGGGTTCGAGCAACCCGACCGGCGTCGACGTGAAGACTGAAAAGGACACGCTGCCGTTTCACCCGTTCTACACGGCGAAGGACGGCTGGTTCGCCGCGGGCTTCCTGACGCTCTACGCGCTCTTCGTCTATTTCGCGCCGAACTACATGGGACACCCGGACAATTATATTCCGGCCAACCCGCTGGCGACGCCGGCGCACATCGTGCCCGAGTGGTATTTCTGGCCGTTCTACGCGATCCTTCGCGCCTTCACGGTCGACTTCATCCTGCCCGCCAAGCTGTGGGGCGTGCTGGCCATGTTCGGCTCGATCCTGCTGCTGTTCTTCCTGCCGTGGCTAGACAAGTCGCCGGTGCGCTCGGGATCCTATCGCCCGGTGTTCAAGCGCTTCTTCTGGATCCTGGTCGTGGACATCCTGATCCTCGGCTGGTGCGGCGGTGCTGCGGCCACTCCGTTCTACGTCGCGCTCAGCCAGCTGGCGGCGGCATATTACTTCGCGCACTTCCTGATCATCCTTCCGCTGATTTCGAGCTTCGAGCGGCCCTTGCCGCTGCCGGACACGATCAGCTCCTCGCGAGCGCACGGCGAGAAGGCGGAAAGTGCACCCGCCGGCGTCCAGCCGCGCACGACGACCGCGGGTTAAGGGGGACAGACTAGAATGCTCCGTTTCATCCTCGGACTTATCGGCCTCGGTTTCGCCGGCGTCCTCCTCATCTCGTTCTTCGTCGGCGTGTCTTCCTACGTCAGCAGCCCGCCCGAGCGGTCTGCCGAGGAGGAGTTCCACCTTCATCCGAAGCATCTGGAGCTGGCGAGCAATGGCGCCTTCGGTCACTTCGACCGCAAGCAGGTGCAGCGCGGCTTCCAGGTCTACAAGGAAGTCTGCTCGGCCTGTCACAGCCTGAGCCACGTCGCGTTCCACGACCTCGCGCAGCTGGGCTACAGCGAAGCCGAAGTGAAGGCGATCGCCAACCAGTGGCAGATCGAGGTCCCGTCGACGAATCCGGAAACCGGTGAGCCGGCGACCCGCAAGGCGCTTCCGTCCGACCGTTTCCCGAGCCCCTATGCGAACGAGATTGCGGCGCGCGCTGCGAACAACAACGCGCTTCCGCCTGACCTGTCCCTCATGACCAAGGCGCGCCATGACGGCCCGGCCTACGTCTACTCGCTTCTGACCGGCTATCGGAACCAGCAGGGCTATAAGAACGCGAAGGGCGAGGAGCTTCTGAAGGAGTTCCCGGCGACGAAGACGCCGAACGGCCTTCACTTCAATCCGTACTTCGCCAACCTGAACATCGCGATGCCGCCGCCGCTGACGACCAACGGTCAGGTGACCTACGCTGCCGGCAATCCGGCGCCGACGGTCGACCAGATGGCCAAGGACGTAGCTGCGTTCCTCGTGTGGACGGCGGAGCCCAAACTCGAAGCTCGCCATGCCACGGGCCTGATGGTGACGATCTTCCTCGCGATCGCGACTTTGCTCGGCTTCCTGGCGTACCGGAACATCTGGGCGACCGAGAAGCGCAAGGTTCGCGTGACCGGTGCTCTGGATCCGAGGAACCAGGCGAAGTCGGACCGCGCCAAGCGCGCTGAAGGCGTCGCCGGCTAAGAAAAGGGATCGGCGCGCCGGCTAGTCCGGCGCGCTGGCCCGGCCACCGGGCGATTTCGCGATTTCACGAGCCTCCTCAGGGGTTTGGGTTCACCCGCCATTCACGTGCCGGGGCAGAGGAAAAACCCAACTCCTTGTTTCTCGCCCGGAGGCTCATCATGCGCGTTCTTTCACTTCGCAATACGGCGATCATCCTCGCGGCCGGCATCGGTCTTAGCGGCTGCGCCACTTACGGACCCTATGGCGGCCTTGGCGTCGGCGTCGGTTACGGCAACGGCGGTTATTACGATCCGTACTACGGCGGCGGCTACTATGGCGGCAGCTACGGTTACGGCTCGCCCTACGGCTACGGCTCGTACGGCTACAACTCGCCCTACGGCTACAGCTCCTACGGCTCGCCTTATTATGGCTGGTACGACGGCTTCTATTATCCGGGCAGCGGCTACTACGTGTACGACAGCAACCGTCGCGCACATCGCTGGAACGATCGTCAGCGGCGCTACTGGACCGATCGTGCGCGGACGTCGCGCAGCGATCGCCGCACTGGCGACAACTGGCAGGATTTCCTCGGCAACCGCAATGGCCGCAATGCGGACTACATCGCGCGCCGCAACCAGACCCAGGTCGTCAACAACAGCGGCACGGTGAGCCAGCGCTATCGCCCCGAACGGAGCGAGGCTCGCAGCAGCGAGAGCCGCGGCTCGCTTCGCGAAAGGGTTCGCGAGGCTCGTCGCGAGCGCAACAACAACAAAAACGACTAAGAACTGATCAGGCGGTGGCCTCGCTTCGGGGCCGCCGCCGCATCAACACGATCGACGTAAACTTCATCACCGGGACATCGTCCTGGTTCGTGACTGTCGTTTCCGTCCGGAACGATCCGATGTCCGGCTTCGACTGAGACGGCCGCGTTTCTATGATCTTGCCGCGCACGTGGAGCGTGTTGCCCGGATAGACGGGCTTCAGCCACCGCAATTCATCGATCCCGGGCGATCCAAGTCCCGCCTGCTCATCTTCCACGACATGCCGCGCAATGACCGCCATCGTCATCGCGCAGGTGTGCCAGCCGCTCGCAGCCAGGCGCCCGAAGTGGGTCTTGGCCGCGTGCTCGTCCGAAAGGTGAAACGGCTGCGGATCGTATTTCTCGGCGAACGCGATCACTTCCTCACGGGTCACGTGATAGGAACCAAAATAAGTCTCGTCGCCAACGGTGAGGTCTTCGAAATAGCGCATTGAAAGGGCATAGCTGCGCCAACGGCTTGGCGCGAGCCTTACTGTCGGGCTAGCCTGCCGACGTGGAGACCTCCGCCCCCGCATCACAACACTGGCCCCCGCGGCTCGTCGATGCCGCTCATGCGCTTTACGAGAATCGCCTCGACGTCGCCGAACGGCTGCTGAAGCCGCACCTCAAGGAGGATCCGTTCGACGTCCGCGCGATCCGAATGCTCGCGGAGCTGGCTGCGCGCATCGGGCGCCTGCGGGATTCGGAAACACTCCTGAGGCGAGCGGTCGAGATTGCTCCCAACTTCACTGCGGCGCGGGCGAACCTTGCGCTTGTCCTCGGACGTCTCGGGCGACCCGACGAGGCGCTCGACCTCCTCGGTCCGGTTTTCGAGGAAGAGCCCGAAGACCTTGGCCACTGGAACCTCAAGGCGGCGACGCTAGGCCGCCTAGGCGACTTCGAACAGGCTGTGCCGCTTTACGAAAAGGTTCTCGAGCGAGCGCCCAACCAGCCGCGCGTCTGGCTCAGCTACGGGCATATGCTGAAGACCGTGGGGCGGCTGGCCGACGGCATCGCGGCCTATCGCAAGGCGATCGAGCTCAACCCGACCCTGGGCGAGGCTTGGTGGAGCCTTGCGAACCTGAAGACGGTGCAGTTCGACGAGGCGGACATCGAGGGCATGCAATCGGCGCTTCAGGCGCCCGGCCTCACCGACGAGGATCGCTTTCATCTCGACTTCGCACTCGGCAAGGCCATGCACGACGCGAACAGGCCGGATGATGCCTTTGCGCATTATGCGAAGGGCAACGTGCTTCGCGGAAAGTACCATCCATACAAGCGCACAAGGCTCTCGACGATCGTCGATCGCAGCATCGAGGCTTTCACGGCCGAGCTTCTCTCAACCGCGGGCGGGTGCGACGCGCCTGACCCCATCTTCGTCGTCGGGATGCCCCGCGCAGGGTCGACCCTCGTCGAACAGATCCTTGCGTCACATAGCCAGGTCGAAGGTACCTCAGAGCTTCCCGACATGCCCGCGGTTGCGCGAGAGATCGGCCGCTATCCGGACAAGGCGGTGGCGCTCTCGCCCCACGATCGGCGGTCCGAGGGCGAAACCTACCTCAAGCGCGCCGCAATTCAGCGCCGGACGGATCGGCCGTTCTTCATCGACAAGCTTCCCAATAACTGGATGTTCGCACCGTTCATTCACCTGGTCCTGCCGAACGCCAAGATCATCGACGCCCGTCGGCATCCGCTTGGCTGCTGCTTCTCCAACTTTCGCCAGCATTTCGCGCGGGGCCAAGACTTCACCTACGATCTCGAGGATCTCGGTCATTATTACGCCGACTACGTTCGGCTGATGGCCCATATGGACGAGGTACTTCCGGGGCGGGTCCATCGCGTCATCTATGAGCGGATGGTCGACGATACCGAGGCCGAGGTGAGGGCGCTGCTCGACTACTGCGGCCTTCCATTCGAGCCGGCGTGCCTCGCATTCTACGAGACGGAGCGGGCGGTCCGGACGCCAAGTTCGGAGCAGGTTCGCCAGCCGATCTACCGCCGCGCGACCGAGGAATGGCAACCCTACGACCCTTACCTCGAGCCGTTGAAGCTGGCCCTGGGCGATGTTCTTTCGGCCTATCCGGCTGCGCCTTCGCCGCAACGCTGACGCGCAATAGCGCTCACCGGTCGTTACGGCGTTGACAAGTCGCTACGGCTCTGTCCGAATGCCGACACATTCTGGAGGGGGCTCCGTAATGACGATGACGTTTCGCTCGCTGTACTTCGGGCTTTTTGCGTCCACCGCTCTTGCAACGCCGGCCATGGCGCAAGACACACAGCCGCAGACCACCGGTCAGTCGCCGGCACCGGGCACCAACGCCACGGACGTCACCGCGCCGCCGCCGACGGTCCAGGCGAGGCAGGACGGGTTGGAGCCGGATCCGACCGAGATCATCGTCACCGCGACCAAGCGCGAGGAGAATCTCCAGAACGTGCCGGTGAGCGTCCAAGCGATCGGCACCCGTCGTCTCGACCAGCTGAACATCTCGAACTTCGCCGATTACACGAAGCAGCTTCCGTCGGTCAGTTTCCAGACCGCTCAGCCGGGCCTGACCGTCGTCTACATGCGCGGCGTCGCGAGCGGCGGCGATGGCAACCATTCGGGCTCGCTTCCGTCGGTTGGCACCTATCTCGACGAGCAGCCGGTCACGACGATCGGCGGAACGCTCGACGTCCACATCTACGATATTGCCCGGATCGAGAGCCTCGCGGGGCCACAGGGCACGCTTTACGGCGCATCGAGTGAGGCGGGCACGATCCGCATCATCACCAACAAGCCCGAGCTCGGCGTGATGGCTGGCCGCATCGATGGTGAGCTGAACAAGGTCGCTCACGGCGGGATGGGCGGCAAGGCCGAGGGCATGATCAACCTGCCGGTCGGCGACCGCATCGCCTTCCGCGGGGTCGCTTTCTACCAGCGCGACGCGGGCTACATCGACAATGTCTTCGGCAGCCGCACGTTCTGCGGCGACACGATCTTCGGCGATGAAGACACGGCCGTCGGCTGCGTTCGCAACGGCATCACCGTCGACAATTCGCCTTATGTGAAGAAGAACTACAACGATCAGACCGTCTATGGCGGTCGCGCGGCGCTGAAGGTCGACCTCGACGATAATTGGACCGCGACGCCGACCTTCATGTATCAGAAGCTGAAGGCCGACGGTGTCTTCTTCTACGATCCCGAGCTTGGCGACCTGAACATTCAGCGCTTCAAGGCGGACGTCCGAAAGGACCGGTTCTGGCAGGCTGCGCTGACGATCCAGGGCAAGATCTCCAACTTCGACGTCACGTATGCCGGCGCGTACATGGATCGCCCGACCTACACGCTCAGCGACTATATGGATTACGCCGATGCGTACGATCAGCTGTACGAAGGCGTTGGCGGAATCGCTTACTACTTCGCGCTCCGCGACAGCAATGGGGACAATATCAATCCCCAGCAGTACATCATCGGCACCGACCATTTCAGGAAACTGAGCCAGGAAATCCGCATTGCTAGCCCGGCTGACCAGCCGTTCCGGGTCATCGGCGGTCTCTTCTATCAGCGGCAGTCCAACAAGATTCACCAGGATTACCGGGTCGACGGTCTAGCGCCCGAATTGTCGGTCAACGGCTTCCCGGGCACCTTGTGGCTGACGCAGCAGAAGCGCGTTGACAAGGACTACGCCATCTTCGGCGAGGCCAGCTTCGACGTCACTCCACAGATCACGCTGACGGCTGGCGGACGCCTGTTCAAATATGACAACAGCCTCATCGGCTTCTTCGGCTTCGGCCGTAACCCGGGGGATGACGGCGAGGGCGGTGGACCGTTCTCGGCAAGTCCGCCGAACGGAGCCTTCAGCAGCCGCACGGGCGTCGCGGCGTGCTGGACGCGAAGCGGCGAGCGATTGTTCTCGGGCGGTTCGGACGGCGTTTTCGCAAGCGACCGTACGCTTCTGCCTGCCGTCGTGAGTGGAAGCCCGTGTACGAACTTGGCTGACTTCGTCGATGGGAAGCTGGTCCCGAAGCGCGCCAAGGATCACGGCTTCATCCATCGCCTGAATGCGCAATACAAACCTCGTCCGGGACTGATGTTCTACGGTACATGGTCGCGAGGCTTCCGACCGGGCGGCATCAACAGGCGCGGAGATATCCCGCCCTATGACGCGGACTTCCTGACCAACTGGGAGCTTGGCTGGAAGACGACGATTGGCCCCGTGCGCTGGAACGGCGCGATCTACCGGCAGCTGTGGAAGAAATTCCAGTTCAGCTTCCTTGGCGCGAACAGCTTCACCGAAATCCACAACGGCCGCGACGCCAAGGTCAAGGGCATCGAGACGGACGTCAGCTATGTCGCCGGCGGTCTCAGCCTGAATGCCGCCGCGTCCTACACCGACGCCAAAACCAAGGGGAACATCTGCTCGTCCGCCACCGACTTCTCGTCGGACTGTTCGGAGGAAGGAAGCTGGATCTCAGCGCCGAGCGGAACACGCCTTCCGATCACGCCGAAGTTCAAGGCAACCGGAACGGCTCGATATAGCTGGCCGGTCTGGTCGGACGTACGAGCGCACGTGCAGGGTGCCGTCGCATACCAAAGCTCGGCGGCCGCGACCTTACGGCAGGAGATCGAGCTCGTCGGTACGCTGGAGCACGTAAACCCGAACGACTTCCTCGGCCGCATC
>JAEVYW010000175.1 GCA_023392555.1 Pseudomonadota bacterium
GCCCACGGTTCAGCCGGCGCCGCAGCCTGTCATCCGGATTCCGCGCGACTGGAGCGAAGTGTTCGCGGCAATCCGCGCCGGACGCTGGGCCGAGGCTCAAGCCGGGATCGGCGTGCTGCCGCAGAATATCCTGACGCCCGTCGCCAAGGCCGAGCTGTACACAGCCAAGGGTTCGCCCACGGTTTCGCTCGCGCAGATCCAGGCCCTTCTTGCCGAAGCGCCAGACCTGCCCGAGGCCGAGCAGCTGTCTCGCCTTGCGATAGCCCGCGGTGCACTGACTGCGCCGGGCTACATCCGCCGCCGCCAGACCACCTGGCTCGGCAATGCGCCGACGCGCCAACGCGCTCGGCCAGTGTCTGGCGAGCCGATGGCCGACCAGCTTCGCACTCAGCTCGATGCGCTGGTCAAGGCAGACGACCCGGCCAATGCCGAGATCCTGCTGATGCAGACGGCGCCGTATATCTCCTACGAAGCGCGCGCCGAGGCCGGACAGCGCGTCGCCTGGACCTATTATGCGATCAACCGCGACGCGGATGCCCGCCGTGTTGCCGATACCTACCGGCTTGGCGCTCGCGGTGACTGGGCGTCTCAGTCCGCCTGGGTGTCGGGACTTGCGTCATGGCGGCTCAACGATTGCGAAGCGGCGTCGCGCGCATTCAAGGAAGTCGCGTCGACCGCGATCCAGCGCGAACTGAGCGCCGGAGGCTATTATTGGGCCGCGCGTGCCGAGCAGGCGTGCCGCCGCCCGCGCTCCGTCGAGCCGCTGCTGAAAGCAGCCGCGGCATCGGCCGAAAGCTTCTACGGCCTCGTAGCGCGCGAGACGCTGGGCATGACCAAGCGCCTGCCGCCGAGCCCGGGTGTCGGTCCGAACGAAATCAGCGCCTTGCCGAACGTTCGGCGCGCCGAGGAGCTGGTCCGCATCGGTCAGCCCTGGCTGGCCGAAGCGCTACTGAAGCACCAGGCACAGATCGGAAGCGCGGCCGATCATCGCGCCCTGCTGGACTTGGCTCGGCGGCTCGACCTTCCCTCGGCGCAATATTGGCTAGCTCATAACGGGCAGCCTGGCGTGGCCGTGAGCGCCGCCGATCGCTACCCGATGCCGCGCTGGACGCCGCGCAACGGCTGGCGCATCGATCCCGCGCTCGCCCTCGCCCACATGCGGCAGGAATCGAACTTTCGCGTCGACGCGGTCAGCACGGCGGGCGCCGTGGGCCTAATGCAGGTGCTTCCTGTCACGGCCGCACAGATGTCTCGGGTGAACGGCGTCCCTGCCGACAATCTGTTCGACCCGACCTCGAACATTGCTTTCGGTCAGAGTTTCATCGAGACCATGCGCGGCTCGAGCGCGACGCAGGGCCAGCTTCCGAAGATCATCGCCGCCTACAACGCCGGCCCGCTGCCGGTGGCGCGCTGGTCTGCTTATCTACCCGGCACCGGCGATCCCCTGCTGTGGATCGAGAGCATCCCTTATTGGGAGACCCGCTATTACGTGCCGTCCGTGTTCCGAAACCTGTGGGTCTACCAGGGCCTCGCGAATGCGCCGACGCCGACGCTGAGCGCCATCGCACAGCACCGTTGGCCGGCCTTCCCGACGGCTCGAACTAACCTCGCGTCGGCCGACGAACCGGAGCCGACGACGGCGCGATAAAATACCTTCGTTCTTGTTATGTTCTTGGCGGAGGCATATCCTCCGCGCATGCCAATCGAGTCGACCAGGGGACGCGGGGCCACCCGCAATGCAACGCCCACGCGCTTCAATCTCCAGGAGCGAGTGGCCGAGGGCGATTGGCTGGACCAGGTCGAGGCGCTCGACGGAGTGCCGAAACGGCGGACGACCGTCACGATCGAGCATCCCAAGACGATCCTGACCCGCAATTCTTCGCCGGACATCGGCTTCGACCGCTCGGTCAACGCCTACCGCGGCTGCGAGCATGGCTGCATCTACTGCTTCGCGCGGCCCACCCATGCTTATCATGACCTGTCGCCCGGCGTGGACTTCGAATCGCGCCTGTTTGCCAAGCCCAAGGCGGCTCAGCTTCTTCACGCGACGCTCTCCCGCCCCGGCTACGAGTGCGCGCCGATCGCGATGGGGACCAACACCGATCCGTACCAGCCGATCGAAGAGCGCTGGAAGATCACCCGCTCCCTGATCGAGCTTCTGGTCGAGACCCGCCATCCCTTCTCGATCACCACCAAGTCCGACCGAGTCCTGCGCGATCTCGATCTGATCAAACCGGCAGCTGAGCTCGGGCTCGTTTCCGTAGCGATCTCGGTGACGTCGCTCGATCCGAAGACCGCGAGGACCATGGAACCTCGCGCACCGCAACCACACAAGCGCCTCGCAGCGGTGAAGACGCTCAATGCGGAAGGTGTGCCCTGCCATGTCGCAATAGCACCCGTGGTGCCGCAGATTACGGACCACGAGCTCGAGCACATCGTCGAAGCGGCCGTCGAGGCGAACGCCGCCGGCGGTTTCTATCTGCCGGTCCGCCTGCCCCACGAAGTCGCACCCTTGTTCCGCGCCTGGCTCGACGAGCATTTCCCGGACCGGGCGGCCAAGGTGATGGCGACGATCCGCTCTATGCGCGGCGGGAAGGACAACGATCCCAATTTCTTCAGCCGGATGCGCGGGCAAGGCGCCTGGGCCGATCTGCTGAAAACGCGCTTCGACATTGCGGTGAAGAAATACGGCCTCAAGCAGTCCAGGTTCGGACTTCGTCGCGACCTCTTCATTCCGCCCCAGGGCGCGCAAATGCGCCTCCTTTGATCGAACCGTCGTGATTTTCGATCGGGCGGCAGGTGACAGCGCGGGTCGCGCTGTCCTACGCCTGCGGCCATGAACCGCACCATCCTCGGAGCATTGCTCCTCGCCACCGCCGCTTCTCCCGTCCTCGCCCAGTCCACCCCTCCTCAGGTCGCAAAGCTTCGGGAAGCCGCGCTGAAGGACGACTATGCCTGGAACATCGTCGAGGGCCTCACGACCGAAGTCGGTCCCCGGCTCGCCGGCACCGAAGCCGAAACCCGCGCCCGCGACTGGGCGGTCCGCAAGCTCAAGGCGATGGGTTTCGCCAATGTCCGGGTCGAGCCGTTCGACATGCCCGTCTGGATTCGTGGCGAAGAGAAAGCCTGGATCACCGCACCCTTCCCGCAGCCACTGGTAGTGACGGCGCTCGGCAACAGCGCTGCCACCCCGGCGACGGGCATCGAAGGCGAACTCGTCGGCTTCGACAGCATCGAAGCCCTTGAGGCTGCCCCGGATGCGGCTGTCCGCGGCAAGATCGTGTTCGTCGATCACGCGATGCCGCGCACTCAGGACGGATCGAGCTACGGCGCGTTCGGCGCCGCTCGCCGCCGCGGTCCGTCGGTGGCGAGCCGCAAGGGCGCCCTAGGCATCGTCATCCGCTCGATCGGCACGGACAACCACCGCAATCCGCATACCGGCGTCCAGGCCTGGGCCGAGGGCGCAACGCCGATACCGGCAGGCGCACTTTCGATCCCGGACGCAGAGCAGGTCCAGCGCATCCTCAAGCGGGGACAGCCCACACGCCTTCGCCTGCTCCTCACGCCCCGCAACACGGGCGTTCACCAGTCGGGCAACGTCATCGCCGAAGTTCCTGGCCGCGATCCGAAGCTTCCGCCGATCCTTGTCGGTGGTCACCTCGACAGCTGGGATCTCGGCACCGGCGCGATCGACGACGCTGCCGGCGTCGCAATCGCTGCAGCTTCGGCCAAGCGCATCATGGATGCCGGACGGCCGCTTCGCACGATCCGCATCGTCTGGTTCGGGGCGGAGGAAGTCGGCCTGTTCGGCGGCCTCGATTATCGAGCCAAGCACGGCAAGGACCCGCATTACGCGATCGTCGAGAGCGATTTCGGAGCAGGCCGCGTCTGGAAGGTCGACAGCAAGCTGGGCGCCGAACGGGCCGACGAAGCCAAGGCGCTTCAGCTTGCCCTCGCCCCTCTCGGCATCGTCCCCGGCTCAACCGAGCGCGCGGAAGGCTCAGACATCGGACCGATGATCCAGGACGGCGTTCCCGCGATCGGCCTCAGCCAGGATGGGACCTATTACTTCGATTTCCACCACACGCCCGACGACACGCTCGACAAGGTCGATCCCGAGGACCTTCGGCAGAACGTCGCCGCGTGGACAGCCATGCTCGCCGTCCTCTCCGGCGGAATTGAGCCGGAGCCGAAACGGGCTAAACAGCGTTAGTCCCGGAAATTGGGAGACCGATAATGCGTGGAATGATCTTTGCCCTGCCGCTCCTGTCGCTTGCCGCGTGCAACGTGACCAAGGACGACAAGAACGATTCGGTGACGGTCCAGTACGACCAGAACACTGCGGAAAACGCAGCTGCCGACGTCGGCAACTTCGCCGAGAACGTGGGTGCAGCGATCTCGAACGACGTTGACCGCACGGCCGACAAGGTTCGCAACACCGACGTCGACGTCAATGTGAACGGCAACGCGAGCGTCGATACCAACACCCAGAACTAAGAGTCTGGAGGATGGTCGGGGAGACAGGATTCGAACCTGCGACCCTCTGCTCCCAAAGCAGATGCGCTACCAGGCTGCGCTACTCCCCGACGGTCCCGGGCGCTTAGAGGCCCGGCGCGCCGTGCACAAGCGCCGTGCTCCTAGAGCCCGGCCTCGCCGGCGATACGGATCGCTTCCGCCGACGTTGCCACGTTCAGCCGCTCGATGAGCAGCGCCCGGTGCATCTTCACGGTCTTCTCGCTGATCTTCAGTTCCCAGGCGATCTGCTTGTTGAGCAGGCCCCTCGCCATGCCCTGAAGCACTTCACGTTGGCGCGGCGGCAATTCGGCAACGCGCTCCGCAGCGGACGATTGTCGCACGGTGAGAGCCTGAACGTGCCCGGGACCGAGGTCGACCTGCGATCCGAGGAACCACTCCAGTTCACCGTCGTCGCCGAACAGGGGTGTGATCATCACGCCGTTGCGGAACGATGAGCCGTCGCGCCGATAATTGAGGATGTCGACCAGCACCGGTCGCTTGTTCCAGACCCCTTGCCGAAGCTGCTCGGTTGCGGCGCCCGCCGTTTCGGGGCCGGCCAGGAGCCGGCAGTTGAGGCCGATCACATCCGCTTCCGAGTAGCCGGTAAGATTGCAAAACGCGGCGTTCACGACCTCGAGCGGATTGTCCGGTTTGCGCGGATTGGTCAGCACCAAAGCCAACGGGGACAACCCGAT
>JAEVYW010000189.1 GCA_023392555.1 Pseudomonadota bacterium
ATCGGGTTCCTGTTTCCGCTGTTCAGCGGGATCGCATTGCGGGCGCGTGGGCGGAACGCAGGCTTTCACAAGAGGATGATGATCCTGGCGACGGCGATGGCGATGCCGGCGGCGATCGACCGCATTACCTGGCTCCCGACGACGCTTCCCGGGAGCGCGATCGCTACCGATCTGTACACGCTAGCGATCGTATCGCCGATGTTCGTCTGGGACGTGATCCGCAATCGCGGAGTGCACAAGGCCTATTGGGTGTGGCTGGCGGTGAACATTCCGTTCGCCATCGCTGTGCACGGGCTGTGGGACACGCCGTGGTGGCATGCCACTGTGCCGCATCTGATGGGCGTCGCTTAGGCTAGAGCGGCCAGCCGATGCGGACGAGCGTTCCGCTGGGATCGCCGATCGCGAATTCGCGAAGGCCCCAGGGCTTGGGGTCTGCGCGTTGGCCGAACTCGGCGGCGAGCGCGTCGACGTCTTCGGAATAGAAATAGATGCCGTAGGCGGTCCTCGTCGGGTCGACCCATTCGCGGTCGACGCCGGTGAGGTGGACGCTGGCGCCCTTTGCGTCGGCGAGGATGCGATAGCCTTCGGCGTCGTAGCGCGAGACGAGGGCGAACCCGAGGCGTTCGTAGAAGGCCTGGCTTTCGTCGAGATCGACGGCGGGGACGATCGTCACTGCGCTGTGTTTGAAGTTCATTGAGCGGCTCCCCTTCGCGGGGGCCTTTAGCAGTTTACAGGGAGAAAAACCCAATGCGGTTTTGGTTCGGCAGAAAGGCCGCGCCGGACGCGCGGGCGCTTGCGCCGGCGTGGCTGAGTGCGCGCGATACGGATGGGTTTGTGCGGTCGTACGACGCCCAATTCGACGAGGTCTTTAAGCGCAATCCGGTGGGGCAGCGGGCGGTGCGACTGGTCGCGGGGATGCTTGGGGCTCTGCCGATTTACGCGGTCGAGGGCGATGAGCGGGCGGCGGCGATCGTCGCATCGGACGGGTTGCTGGAGGGCATTGCGGCGAACCTGCTTCTGCATGGGAATGCGTATCTGCAGTTGGTCACCGGCGACGATGGCGCGCCCGCGGAGCTTTGCGCGATGCGGCCGGAGCGGGTGAGCGTCGTTGCCGACGAGCGTGGGTGGCCGACGGCTTATCTGTATCGCGTTGGCGGGCGAGTGACGCGGACGGAGCGCTGGGATCCGCTGGGGCGCGCGCAGGTCGCGCATCTGAAGTCGCTTCATCCGCGCGACGACCATTATGGCATGGGATGCCTGGAGGCGGCTTGTGCCGCTGCTACGGTGCACAATGGCGCGGCGCGGTGGAACAAGGCGCTGCTCGACAATGCAGCGCGGCCGAGTGGGGCGCTGGTGTACGAGCCCGCGGATGGATCGGTGCTGTCGGCGGATCAGCATGCGCGGTTGCGCGATGAGCTGACGGCAGAGTTCTCGGGGCAGGGGAACGCGGGGCGGCCGCTTCTGCTCGAGGGCGGGCTGAAGTGGCAGGCGCTGAGCATGACGCCGGCGGACATGGACTTCGTCGCTCTGAAGGAAGGGGCTGCGCGGGACATTGCGCTGGCGTTCGGGGTGCCGCCGGTGCTCGTCGGGCTCCCAGGCGATGCGACTTACGCCAATGCTCGCGAGGCGGGGCGGGCGCTGTACCGGCAGACGATCCTGCCGATGGCGGCGCGTGTGCTGAACGGGCTGGGGCTGATGCTCAGCGACTGGCTGGGGCCGGTGCGGCTGGCGGTCGATACGGACCAGCTGAGCGAGCTTGCCGAGGACCGGTCGCGACTGTGGGAGCAGGTTGGAGCGGCCTCGTTCCTGAGCGATGCGGAGAAGCGCGAGATGCTTGGGTTCGCGGCGGAGCGGGCGTGAGCGGGGATGCGGTGCTGGCGAGCCTGATGGCGCAGGCCGAGGGGCGTGGGACGGAGCTGATCACGTTGCGCGCACTGGTCGAGGAGTCGAGCCAGGCGGGGGCGCGGCGGGCTTTGGCGCAGCTCGGCTTGGATGACGAGCGGGCTCGGCGAGACATGGACGAGCTGCGCGAGCTTCTGTCCGCCTGGCGCGATGCGAAGCGCAGTGCGGCCAAGGCGGTCGTAGCCTGGGCGGTGAGCGTTGTACTGGCGCTGTTGCTGATCGGGCTCGCGGTACGGCTTCGGCTCACCGAATTGGTGATGCGGTGAGCGTGCGGTTCGCGGGTTATGCCGCCGTGTTCGACCGGGTGGACAGTGGCGGCGACATCGTTCGGCCGGGCGCGTTTGCTGAGGCGCTGAAGCGGGCGGTGGAGGTGCCGTTGCTTTGGCAGCACAAGCCTGGGCGAGTGCTCGGGCGGATCGAGCATCTGTCGGAGGACAAACGCGGGCTTCGCGTGATCGCGCGGGTCGAGGATACGAAGGCGGGGGCTTTGTTGTCGTGCGGGAAGCTCGACGGCTTGAGCTTCGGGTACCGGGTGCGAGAGGCACGGTCGGGAGCGCATCGGGAGTTGGTCGATCTCGATTTGGTCGAGGTGAGCTTGGTTGCGCAGCCGATGCAAAGGCTGGCGCGGGTGCATGCGGTGGAAGGTTAGACTGGATCCCGGATCAAGTCCGGGATGACGAGGTGAAGGTGATAAGGGTCGCGGGTTTCCGCGGCCCTTTTTGTTTTGGGTTTTGTACGGGAGACGTGAATGCTGGAATTCAAGGCGGATGCGCTCGAGCAGTCGTTCGATGCGTTTGAGGATGATGGCGTTGCGGCGCTGAAGGAGGAGCTGGAGCAGCTCAAGTCGAAGATCGCGGCGGGCGTGATTGCGGCTCAGCGGCCGGCGCTGGACGGGGTGAAGTCGGCTAGCTCGGCGAGCTTCGTCGACGGTTATCTGCGGCGCGGGATCGAGAGTGGGCTGGAGATGAAGGCGCTGGGTTCGAGCTCCGACGCGATCGGCGGTTATGCAGTGCCGGATGAGATCGACGCGGTGATCGACCGCACGCTGACGGCGATCTCGCCGATCCGTGCGATCGCAAACGTCGTGAAGGTCGGAAGCGCCGGTTATCGCAAGCTGGTGACGTCGGGCGGAACGCCGTCGGGCTGGGTCGGCTTCGAGGCTGCTCGTCCGGAGACGAACACGCCGAGCTTTACCGAGATCGTGCCAGCGTCGGGCGAGCTCTACGCCAATCCGGCGGCATCGCAGCAGATGCTGGACGATGCGATGTTCGACGTCGAAGCCTGGCTTGCGAGCGAGATTGCGGCCGAGTTCGCTCGCGCCGAGGGCATGGCGTTCGTGAAGGGCACAGGCGTCAACCAGCCGCTCGGTTTCCTGAGCTCGCCCAATGCGACGACCGCGGACGGCGTTCGCCCGATGGGCACGCTTCAGACGATCGGCACGGGCAATGCCGGCGCGTTCCCGGCGGCGAACCCGGCGGACAAGCTTGTCGACCTGGTGCAGTCGCTGCGTGCTCCGTACCGGCAGGGCGCTGCGTTCGTGATGAATTCGTCGACGCTTGCGAATATCCGCAAGTTCAAGACGACCGACGGCGCGTTCCTCTTCCAGCCGAGCCTTGCTGCAGGCCAGCCGGCGACGCTGCTTGGTTATCCGGTGGTCGAGGCCGAGGACATGCCGGACATTGCCGCGAATTCGCTTTCGGTCGCATTCGGAAACTTCAAGGCCGGCTATGTCATCGCCGAGAGAAACGCGACGACGATCCTGCGCGACCCGTTCACGCACAAGCCGTACGTGCACTTCTACGCAACCAAACGCGTCGGGGGCCAGGGCACGAACAGCGAAGCGATCAAGCTTCTGAAGTTCGCCTGACGGCGGTTGGGGCGGGGACGGAAAGTCTCCGCCCCTTTCATTCCGACAATTCAATTCTTCGCAGGAGCCTTCATGGCGGATGCCTTCACGCCGAGGTTCGTCGACCTTGTGCGCAACATCATCACGACGACGGGCACCGGCAATTTTACGCTGGGATCGTCCGTCAGCGGGTTCAACAGCTTTGCCGATACGATCAAGCCGGGCGAGACTTTCTATTACTCGGTGATCGGCGTGGACCGGCCGACGGAGCGCGAGGTCGGACGCGGCACGATGATGCCCAACGGCACCATCAAGCGCGAGGCGCTGGCCGGTGAAACGCTGACCGATTTCACCGCCGGCACCAAGACGATTGCGCTCGTCGCTGCAGCCGAATGGTTCGAGCAAATTCAGTCACGCGGAGGGAGCAGCGCAGGCGGTGCAACGACTGCCGCTACGCGTGCGGACTTGAGCGCACTGTCCCCGGCGCTCGGCGCGGTGTTCCTGCGTGAAGCGGAACGCGACGGGCTGTTCGTCTATGACAGCGCAAATCTGGCGGGGAATGTTGCCGCCGATACGGCGCAGGCCCTCCACGTCGCTCCATCTTCCGATCCGACTGGAGCATCGGGCGCCTGGGTCCGGCGCTTCACCGGCGCGTTCGATCCGCGCTGGTTCGGGGTCAGGACGGGCTCCGATCCAGCCCTTCGCGGCGCCAACCGCGACGCACTTGTTGCGTTGCTTCGCTACCTGAAGAGCGTCGGAACCGTAAACGGCGGGCTGAGCGGCACCTCCAAGGTCCGATGGTCCAAAGGCGAATATTATTTTGCCAATCCTGTGGGCGATCATTTCAGCGTCAAGGCTGCGGTCATTTTCGAAGGCGATACGTCGGGTCTGGGCGGCGGGCCGTCAACGCGGCTGCACTTTGAGAAAGGCGGGTTCAGGGTCGAGCGCTGGGACACGCTGAACGGTGCGGCCGACCCGGCCCCTTCGACGGGCGGCGATGGATCGACCTTTCGGGGTCTGTATCTGGTGAGCGACCAGCCACGCCCCGCCGCGGGCGTATACGCCGCGCAAGCTACCTCGGGCATCCTTGCCCTTGCGCGGGTCGTGATCGAGGACTGCTGGATCGAAGACTTCACGGCGGACGGGATTACGCTGCTCGGCGGCGCTTATTCCGGCGTAAATTACACAAACGTCAATTGCTCGGTCATTCGCAACACGACGTGCCTGTATAACGGACGGCACGGCGTCTATCTGGATGGCGGCGACGCGAACGCATGCGTGCTCGACGGCGTTCGTGCCGATCTGAACAACAATTGGGGAATCTGCGACAGCTCGTTCCTGGGCAACCATCACTCCGGACATCATGCGATGTTCAACGGTGCCAGCGGGCTCGGTCACAAGACGGACGGGCTGACGTCGATCGTGACGCATCCAGCGACGTCGGGAACGATGTATTACGTCAGTCCAGGGAACGCGGCCGCAGCATCGACGACGCAGCCGGGCACCAATGCTTCCGTCTGGGTCGCACTTGCCGAAAACGCCGGCCTTTGCGCCGCGAACGCCAACGCTCCGGCCTGGGTCAGCGGCACGGAGTACAAGGAAGGCGGATCGTACTTCTATGACGGTATTGGCTCGGCGGTGTGGCTCAACACCTATTCCGAGACCGCACAAGGCCAGCCATGGATGGGATCGTGCGGCAAGCTGGAAGGCGGAACCTGGGAATGCAACCCGAACAGCGGAGGGCAGGCCGAGACGCTTGCCGGCGGTGTACATACCTTCAAGAAAGGGGTGCAGATCGAGGGCGACCTGGTCGCGTCCAAGGGCGGGCGGACGCATCAGTTCGGTCCGCGTACCGGCGCGGCGGCCGACCAAGCGCTTTGGTTCAACACGACCAACTACGCGATCACACAGAACTTCTATCGCTGGTCGAACAATGGCCTGACGCAGGAGGTCATCGGGTCGTTTGCAGCCATCTATGGTTTCGGCCTGTACCTGGACGGCAAGAGCGGCGTGAAGTTCCGATGTGACGGCGCCGATATCGCCGGGGCCGTGCCGGCGGGCATCAACCTGGCTGTCGGCAAGGATCTGCAGTTCGACGGTACGACCGTGCCTTTGCGAAACACCGGCCCCGCCAAGCTGATCGGGAGGGGATCGTCGGGCGCGGGCGTCGCGCAGGAGATCACTCTGGGCGCCGGGCTGACGATGGCCGGGACGACCTTGAGCGCGACGTCGACGGGGGGCTGGGCCGAGACGACCTTGGCGGCCGATTTCGTCGCCCCCAACAGCACGGCCTTCGCCGACATTACCGATGGCACGAACGCCATGGTCTACACGCCGCCGCCGAACAGCAATTACGAAATCCAGGCAGCGATCCTGATCGAAACCACCGCGGCGACCAATCTGCCCCGGATCGGCGTTCACGTCGATGCACAAGGGACGGGCGCGTTCGGCGCGATCCAGATCGATCAGACTGGAGCGACGGGTGCCACGCGCGTCACGTCGGATGGGACTTTCACGACGGCCGCGGTGGACGTGCAGATGGCGGCGGGAGGCGTCGCTGCGGCGAACACGCCGTATCTGACCTACGTCACCGTGCGCGGCAGATCGGGAGCGGTGCCGGCACCGGTCCGGCTTCAGCTCGCCTGCGAGACTGCTGCGGCGAACACCTGCCGCGTTCGGCAGGGCAGCCAGATGCGCGTGAAGGCCAGCTGATGAGCATCGGCAGCTATTCCGCCGGAGAGGCAACGCTGGCGGCGCAGCTCAGCGTCAACATCGTGCCGACCAAGCCGCCGGTGAAGCGACGCATTTACGCGAAGCCCGACGAGACCGTTCAACCCGAACCGCGCTGAGCCGCACACACTCCTCAAGATTGGGGGACGAATGACATTGTTGTTGAAGGACCCGGACGCGGCTTTGGATTACGCCGTGGACTGGGGCGCCGAATATGCGTCGGGCGACAGCCTGCTCGAAAGCGAATGGGACGTGTCGCCGGTCGAGGCCGGCGGTGTCGCCGTCGTCGAAAGCGAGGTCGCTGGACTTGAAACGCGAGTGAAGGCGGCCGGCGGGGTTGCGGGCCGGATGTATCGGCTGCGCAACCAGGTGCTGCTGGCGAGCGGGCTGCGCGACAGCCGCTCGATCATGCTTCGCGTGGAAACGCGCTGATGATCGGCATGGCGGAACCGCTGGTGACGCTGAGCGAGGCCCAGGCCTTCGTTCGCGTCGAGACCGGCGAGGAAGAGGCGCTGCTCGCGGGGCTGATCCGGAGCGCAAGCGCGCTGTGCGAGACGTTCCTCAACCAGGTCGTGATTGCGCGGGACTTTGCGGTGGACGTGCCGGCAAGCAACGCCTGGCAGCGGGCGCCGGTTGTCCCGGTGCGGGCGATTACATCGGTCGAGGCTGTCGATGATGCTGGTGTCGCGGCTGCCTTGCCCGCGAGCTCGTACGCGATTGACGTCGATGCATCGGGCGTGGGTTGGGTGCGGTCGAACGTCGACGCCAAGCGCATTCGCGTAAGCGGGAGCGCTGGGATGGCGGCTCAGGCAAACGACGTACCCGAGCCGATCCGGCAGGGGGTGCTTCGACTTGTCGCGCACATGTTTGCGTCGCGAGATGGCGACGGAGGTTCGCCGCCTGCCGCGGTGACGGCGCTTTGGCGGCCGTATCGCCGGCTGGTGCTCGCATGAGCGAGTTTGCGGGGACGCTGAAAGAGCGAATCGAGGTTCAGCGCCCGGTCGGTGCGCGCACTCCGATGGGGGTGCAGCAGGCCGAGTGGGAGACGGTGTGCAAGTGCCTGGCCTCGGTGGTGCTCGAAGGCGCCGGTGCGGAAAGCGAGGCCCAGGCGCTTAGCGCGATGCCGCGATACCGAGTGACGATCCGCCGACGCGACGGGATCGCGATCGAGCAGCGGATCAAATGGAACAAGCGCGTGCTCCTGATCCGGCAATTGCTCGGGGATCCGGCCGCGAAGGATCGCCTGGTCATGCGATGCGAGGAGGTTCGGGCGCCGTGGGAGCATTGATCGAACAAGCGGCGAAGGTCGCCGAACGGGCTGCGCGCGAGCGAGTGCGCTCGATTGCAGCGCGGTGGCGTGAGGCGACGCCTGATGCTCGGGTCAGTGACGACGGCGTGACGGTCGTCATTGAGGCTCGAGGTCTTGAACGGCGTTGGCTGAGCGAGCCACTGCTGCGCTTTGCCGGGAGACTGGCGCGATGAGTGCGGGCGGAGCTCTGCAGGTCGCACTGGCGGCTGGGTTGGATGCGATTTCCGAGCTGACCGGCGTGTATGACGGGCCGCCTGCGCGTGCGCCGTTTCCCTATGCTGCGATCGACGCGGGAACGGAGACCGATTGGGGCCACAAGAGCGGCGAGGGACGCGAGGTGCTGGTCGCCGTGACCCTGTGGGACGACCAGCCGGCGCGGTTGCATTCGCTGGCCGATGCAGTGGAGGCGGCGGTGCTTGGTGCCGGCGATGTCGAGGGCTGGGACCTCGTTTCGCTGCGGCTGATCCGGCGGCGGATCGTACGCGATGTGGCCGGGCCATGGGCAGCGGCCGTGGATTTTCGGGCGAGGTTGCTCGCCAACAACTGAACTTAAAGGAGAGGCTTATGGCGGCGGAGCGCGGCAGTGCGTTTCTGTTGAAGATCGGCGATGGCGGCGTGACGCCGGCCTATGCGACGGTGGCGGGACTGAAGACCACGCAATTGTCAGTGAACGGCGATCCGGTGGTGATCACGAACAAGGGCAGCGGCGGTTGGCGGGAGCTGCTGTCGGGTGCGGGCGTGCGGTCCGTGTCGGTTGCGGCGAGCGGGATTTTCACCGGCAGCTCGGCCGAGGTGAAGG
>JAEVYW010000263.1 GCA_023392555.1 Pseudomonadota bacterium
ATGGTCAGCGCGCCGACGCCAGCTCCCGCCAGCGCCGGGATCACCGCGCTTCCAATTCCCCCGGCCCCGACAACCGCAACCCGAGCAGCCTTCAGCCGGCGCTGCCCGACGCCTCCAACCTGCGGCAGGACGATGTGCCGCGCGTAAAGCTCAAGCTCGTCGTCGCTAAGCTCGGTCACCGTCCGGTCGACCCGAACCCCCCGGTTCCGCGAGCGGTCTCCGCTAGTTCCTGGACTTCGGCAAAGTGCGCGCGAAGCACCGGTGCCGGCACCAGCTGCGCGATGCGCTCGCCGCGCTTCACCTCGAACGGTTCGGTGCCGAGATTGGCGAGGATCACCTTCACCTCGCCGCGATAATCGCTGTCGATCGTGCCCGGCGTGTTGAGGCAGGTGATGCCATTCTTCAGCGCCAGCCCGGACCTCGGCCGCACCTGCACTTCATTCCCGTGCGGGATCTCGATCGCAAAGCCCGTAGCGACGGCATGACGCTGGCCCGGCTCGAGCGTCAGGCTCTCAGCCGCAACCACGTCCAGCCCGGCCGCATGCTCGCTCGCATAAGCAGGCAGCGGCAATCCCTCGCCATGCGGCAGCCGGGTCAGCTTGATCTCGATCATTCCAGTTCCTTCGCGATGCGCGCAACCAGGTGGCGCGCGACTTCGTCCTTCGAATCCTCTGGCCAATCCTCGACGCCGCCGGCGGTGACAAGGTGCACGCGGTTGCGATGCCCGCCCATCACGTCGCCTGAGACGTCGTTCGCGACGATCCAGTCGGCCCGCTTGGCGGAGCGCTTCGCGACGGCATTGTCGACGACACTGTCGGTTTCGGCTGCGAAGCCGACAACCAGCCGAGGCCGCTCCACATGCGCCGACAACTCAGCAAGAATGTCGCGCGTCCGGACGAACGTCAGCTGAGGCGGCCCTGCGTCCTTCTTCAGCTTGGTCGGTGAGGGCTCGACGCGCCAATCCGCAACTGCAGCGACAAGGATCGCAACGTCGGCGGGGAGGGCGCCCATCACTGCTTGAGCCATTTGCTCTGCAGTCTCAACATCGATCCGCTCGACGCCGGGCGGTGTCGACAGTGCGACGGGCCCAGCTACTAGCGTGACCCGCGCCCCAGCTTCAGCAGCAGCCCCAGCAATCGCGAAGCCCTGCCGCCCGGAGGACCGATTGGCGATCACGCGCACCGGGTCGATCGGCTCGTGCGTCGGACCGGCGGTGATCAGGACGTGCTTGCCGGCGAGCGTCACTTGGCGCCGAGAAATCCATGTTCGCTGAGGAAATCGACGATGGCCGGCGGCTCCGGCAAGCGGCCCGGGCCGAACTCACCGCACGCCATTTCGCCTTCGTCGGGCTCGATGACCAGCACACCGTCCGCTTTCAGTTGCTGAACGTTCCGCTGCGTCGCCGGATGCTGCCACATGCGGACATTCATCGCTGGCGCAACGACGACTTTCTTGTCGGTCGCCAGCAGAAGCGTCGTCGAGAGCTCATCCGCGATCCCCGCCGCCATCTTCGCAAGAAGATCCGCAGTCGCTGGACAGACCAGGATGAAGTCGGCCGATCGGCTGAGCTCGATATGGCCCATCTCGATCTCGTCCTTGAGGTCCCAAAGCGACGTATGGACCTCGCTCTGCGCGAGCGCTGCAAGCGCCATCGGAGTCACGAAATGCTCGCCGCCCTTCGTCAGAACCGGCGTCACCTCATGTCCGGCTTTCTTGAGCAGGCGGACGAGTTCCAGCGACTTGTACGCCGCGATCCCGCCGCCGACGATCAGCAGTGCCCGTGCCATGCGGTGCAAATGGCCCCGCTGCGCGCCGAAGTCGAGTGCGCATGAAAAAGGCGGGGCCCGAACCCGGACCCCGCCTCCTCACGCGACGAACCTGTTAGCTTCGCGAACGCGATCCGGAGCGACCTCCGCCGCTGCCCGTTCCCGTTCCAGCCGTTTCCGTAGAGCCGGTGGTATCGCTCATGCTCGACTGACCGGTCGTCTTGTCGCTGCTGATCGGCGAACCCGCACCGGTGTTCCCACCGAGGATCAGCTCACCGCTGTCCTGGCCCTGGCCCGAGGTTTGACCCGGACCCGTCCGGCTTTGGCCTTGGGACTGCCGGCTCTGGCGCCAGCTGTCGAAGTCGCTGTGGAACTTCTGCTGACGCTCACGGCAGTAATCGGCGTAATCGTCATCGAGCTGCTGCATCTGCCGATCGCGCCAGCTGCGGTAATGATCGTGCTCGCTGGTCCCAAAGGTCTGGTTGCCGAAGCCGCCGAGCGTTCCGCCGAACTCGGTGTAGCCATAGCCGCTGCCTTCGGACTCGCCGCGATTGGCTTCGCCCCAGCTCTGCGCATGGCCACGGCCCTGCTGCCCATACTGCTGGCGGTCCTGGCTGCCACGATCCCAGCTCGATTGCCCGCGCTGGCGGTCACCGAAGCGATCCTGGCCGTAGGATTGGCCGCGCGATCCGCCGCTGCTGCGGTCGCGGTCCCAGCCGCCGCTCATGGAGCTGCTGCTACGGTCGCGATCCCAGCCGCCGCTCATCGAGCCGCCGCTTCGACCGCCGAAGCTGCCGCGATCTTCATTATAGTCGGTGCCACCGCGGCCGATGCGGCCGAAGGTCCGCTCGCGGTCACGGTCGGTGAAGTTGCCGCCGGTCCAGCCGCCGCCGCTGCGGCCGCGGTCCCACGACGAGTCGCTCCTCCAGCCGCTTCCGGTGCGCTCCTGATCGCGTCCATAGCTGCGGCCGCGGTCTTCTTCCCAGGACCCGCGTTCGCGTCCGCGCGACGACTGGCGATCGTCGTCGTCATCGCCGAACCAGGACCTTATTTCTTCGCCTGCGCGCTCGAAGAATCCGCGATCCTCGCCACGATCACGCGAACTCGAACGGCTGCGATCTTCGTCGCGCCATCGATCGCGATTGCTGCCATCGGCGCCAAATTCGTTGCCGGTGGGTTCTCCATAGCCTCTAGCCATTGCGGACCTCCTTTTTGAGAATGCTTTCAGACACGCGCGTTACACGCCCGTATCGTTGAAAACGGACAGGCTTGGAGGCCCGTTCCTGCACTTGATGACGCTCGCCGCAGTGGGGCCTCGGCAGAGCGCGATTTGGCTTAAATGAGCGCGATTGCGCCTGCTGCGCCTGCTGCCAAAGCTAGTGCGCCGACGGCTACGTAGCCCCAGACGTGAGGTCGCTCGATCACGGCGATCTCGGGAAGCGGCGGCGGTGGAGGCGCGGCTCCGAACGGCGGGTAGTACTGGTCCATCCGCTGGATCAGCTCGGGGATCAGCTTGGCCGCGCGCACCAGCTCGACCAGCCGGTCTGCGTAATAGGCTTCGGGCCCAAGCTCCGACCGCAGCCATTCACGAAGGAAGGGCTCGGCCGTCTCCCACATGTTAATCTCCGGATCGAGCGCAGTCGCGACACCCTCGTTCATGACCATCGACTTTTGCAGCAGGAGCAGATGCGGCTGCGTGGGCATGTCGAAGTCGCGCGTGATCGCGAACAGGCTTTCGAGCATCCGCCCGACCGAGATGTCCTTGACCGGAAGGCCGCGGCTCGGCTCGCCCGCGGCGCGAAGAGCCGTCGCGAACTCCTGCACATTGTGGTGCGCCGGAACGTATTGCGCTTCGAAATGGATCTCGGCGACGCGACGGTAATTGCCGACGATTAGGCCGTAGAGAATCTCGGCGAGCCAGATCCGCGCCTGCCGGTCGATCCGGCCCATGATCCCGAAATCGACGGCCGCGAGCCGCCCGTCGGGAAGGGCGAAGAGATTGCCCTGGTGGAGATCGGCGTGGAAGAAGCCGTCGACCACCGCCTGGCGGAGGAAGGCGCGGACCAGGGTCTCGG
>JAEVYW010000270.1 GCA_023392555.1 Pseudomonadota bacterium
TTGGTCAGCCCATACCCGCGCAGCGCGACCAACGTCGTGGTGAAGAAGGTGCCGGTCCCCGGTCCGAAGAAGCCGTCGTAGAAGCCGATCGCACCGCCGATCGGCGCGTATCCCTTCGACGTCACGCGATGGTGCGCGTCTTCGTCGGACATGCGCGGCGACAGCAGAACGTAGAGCGCCGCAGCCACCAAGAGGACGGGGATAATCAGGCCGAGCAGGCGCGTCTCGATCAACTGCACCACGATCGCGCCCGCGACCGCTCCAGCGAATACCAGAGCCACGGTGAGCCGGTTGCGACGCCACTCGACCAGCCCGGAGCGCCAGTAATTGCGCAAGGCGACGCCCGTTCCGAACACCGACTGCAACTTGTTCGTGCCCAACGCCTGCAACGGCGGCACGCCCGCCGAGAGCAGCGCCGGCATCATGATCAACCCGCCGCCCCCGGCGATTGCGTCGATGAAGCCCGTGAACACGGCAGTGACGGTGAGGGCAGGGTAGATCCAGGGCTCGATCATCGGCGGGTCCTAGCGGCGCATGGGCACGCTCGCTAGGAGCCGCGCGTGACCCGCTTCAACTTCACCATCGCCCAGACCGACGGGCGCGCGCGCACCGGCACTATCGCCATGCAGCGCGGCGAAATCCGCACGCCGGCGTTCATGCCCGTGGGCACTGCGGCGACCGTCAAGGCGGTGAAGCCGCAAGACGTGCGCGCCTCGGGTGCCGACATCATCCTCGGCAACACCTATCACCTTATGCTTCGTCCGGGCGCGGAGCGGGTTGCGCGTTTGGGCGGTCTGCACCGCTTCATGGGTTGGGAGCGGCCGATCCTGACCGACAGCGGCGGCTACCAGGTGATGAGCCTAAGCGAGCTGACCAAGGTGACCGAGGAAGGCGTGTCCTTCGCCAGCCACCTCGACGGCACCCGGCACATGCTGTCGCCGGAGCGCTCGATCGAGATCCAGCGGCTGCTTGGCTCCGACATCGTGATGGCGTTCGACCAGCTCGTACCCGCGACCGCGACGCGTGAAGAGGCTGCGGCGGCAATGGAGCGCTCCATGCGCTGGGCCAAGCGCTCCCGCGACGCCTTCGATGGCGGCGGCGAACATGCCGAACGTGCGGCGGTATTTGGTATCCAGCAGGGCGGGCTCGACGAGGCGCTGCGCAAGGCGTCGGCGGACGCGCTGATCGATGTCGGGTTCGACGGCTACGCAGTCGGCGGGCTCGCAGTGGGCGAAGGGCACGAAGCGATGTGCGCCTGTCTCGATTATGCGCCGAACCAACTCCCCGCCGACAAGCCGCGTTACTTGATGGGGGTCGGCAAGCCCGACGATATCGTCGAGGCCGTCCGACGTGGGATCGACATGTTCGATTGCGTCCTTCCGACGCGCTCCGGCCGCACCGGCCAGGCGTTCACCGCCGACGGCCCAATCAACATCCGCAACGCCAAATTCGCCGAGGACCGCGAGCCGGTCGAGCCGGGCTGTCCGTGCCCGACCTGCTCATCGTTCGAGCGCGCCTACGTGCACCACCTCGTTCGCTCAGGTGAAATCCTCGGCGCAATGCTGATGACCGAGCACAATCTGTGGTTCTACCAGCGGATGATGCAGGGCCTGCGCGACGCGATCGCCGCACAGGCCCTTGATGAGTTCGCCTCGAACTTCCTGAAGCGATACCGCCGCAGCTAGGCCGCCGCCTCCAGTTTGTCCTGGGTGCGAAGCTCAAAGTCGCTGGCGTCGTGACGCTCGTGCAGCTGCTCAGCGGGATTACCCGTCAGCTTGTTGACGATCCGCCCGCGCTTCACCGCCGGGCGCTCGTCGATCTGCTTCGCCCAGCGATTGAGGTGCTCATATTCGTGCGTCGATAGGAATTCGTCGGCGCCTTCGTATGTGCGGCCTAGCGCGAAGCCGCCGTACCAGGGCCAGATGGCCATGACGGCGACCGTGTAGTCGGGGCCCGCGACATATTCGCTTTCCGCAAGGCGACGGTTGAGCACGTCGAACTGGCGCTTGGCCTCCATCGCGTAGCGGTTGATCGCATATTCGATCTTCACCGGCGCATAAGCGAAGAAATGGCCGAAACCGCCGCCGAGGAAAGGCGCGCTGCCCATCTGCCAGAACAGCCACGAGAGTGCTTCGCCCCGCTCTGCGCCCGATGCCGGCAGGAATTCGCCGAACTTCTCGGCGAGATAGACGAGGATCGCGCCGGACTCGAACAAGCTCACTGGCTCGGGCCCGCTGCGGTCGACCAGCGCCGGGATCTTCGAATTAGGGTTGATATCGACAAAGCCGCTGGAGAATTGATGGCCGTCACCGATGCGGATCGGCCAGGCGTCATATTCCGCTCCCGAATGACCCTTTTCGAGCAGCTCCTCGAGCAGGATCGAGACCTTCTGCCCATTCGGGGTCGCGAGCGAGTAAAGCTGCAGCGGATGCTTGCCGACCGGCAGCTCCTTGTCGTGGGTCGGGCCGGCGATCGGGCGGTTGATGCTGGCGAATTGTCCGCCGCTCGGCGCGTCCCAGGTCCAGACTTTCGGGGGTACGTAATCGGTGCTGTCGGTCATCACGATTCCTTCGCGTTGGACCGGGCAGCTAGGAACGCCTGTCAGGGCTTTCCAGTGTCAGCGGTTATACCGCACTGACCGAAAGGAATGAGGGCAGGGGCCCGTTCCACTCGGACTTGATGTCCTCGACAACGAGAGAGCGCTCAGGCTCCGTCGGCTCTTTGGCGCGCTCGACCGGAGCTGCGCGTTCGATCGGCGCTTCACGTTCCGCGGCCGGCTTCTTCGTGCGACGAGAGCTCTTCGCTTTCGCAGGCGCGGCTTCAGCAGCGGCCTCGGGCTCGTCTTTGACCGCTTCGGCGCCGACGCGCGGGATCTTGTGGCCGATCAGCTTCTCGATGCGGTCGATCGCCTCGCCATCGGCGCGCGTCGCGAGCGTGATCGCAATGCCCTTCATTCCCGCACGCCCGGTACGGCCGATGCGGTGCACGTAATCGTCCGGCTGCCACGGCACGTCGAAATTCACGACGTGGCTGACGCCTTTGACGTCCAGACCGCGCGCCGCGACGTCCGAGGCTACGAGGATGTTGATCTCGTCCTTCTTGAAGCGGTCGAACTCGGCGATGCGGTCCGACTGGTCCATGTCTCCCTGAATCTGGCCGACCGAGAAGCCCGAGCGCTTCAGGCTGGTCGCGAGCTCGCGCACCGTCGTCTTGCGATTGGAGAATATGATCGCGTTCTTCACTTCCTCGTGGCGCAGGATGTCCTGAAGCGCGTCCTTCTTCTTGTCGGGGCGAACCTCGACGAGCCGCTGCTCGATATTGACGTTGGCAGTCGCCGGACGGGCGACCTCGACCCGCTTGGGATCGTTGAGGAATTTCTGCGACAGCTTCTGGATTGGCGGCGGCATGGTCGCCGAGAAGAGGAGCGTCTGCCGCGACTTGGGCAGCTTCGAACAGATTTCCTCGATATCCGGGATGAAGCCCATGTCGAGCATGCGGTCCGCTTCGTCGATGACCAGCATCTCGCAGCCGTTGAGCAGGATCTTGCCCCGGCTGAACAGGTCCATGAGCCGGCCCGGCGTTGCGATCAGCACGTCGACGCCCTTTTCGAGCGCCTTGATCTGGTCGCCCATCTGAACGCCGCCGATCAGCAGGGCCATCGAAAGCTTCTGATACTTGCCGTACTTCTCGAAATTCTCGGAAACCTGCTGCGCAAGCTCGCGTGTCGGCTCGAGGATGAGCGAGCGCGGCATGAGCGCGCGGCTGCGACCGTGCGAGAGGATGTCGATCATCGGCAGCACGAACGCCGCCGTCTTGCCGGTGCCGGTCTGAGCAATGCCGATCAGGTCCTTGCCCATCAGGATGGACGGAATCGCAGCGCGCTGAATCGGGGTCGGCTCCGGATAGCCGCTGTCATCGACGGCACGAAGCAATTGATCGGAAAGGCCGAGGTCGGCGAAAGTCATCCAGGTTCCGGAAAATTAGGGGTACGAGCGGGCGGCAATCGGCCGCATTCTCAACAGATTGGGGCTAAGGCGAGCAGTTCAAGATTGTCAAGGAAAGGCTATTGCCTCGGCCGGGGCACAAGCCTCCTGAATCGCTCGATCTTGCAGCTTCCGCCCATGCGCAGGTGAAGGCTGTCGCGCCGCACGCACAGCTTGCCCTTCTCAGGCGTGATGTAGAAGCCGCTGTAGAAATCGAGCGACGGGCAGTCGTCGGACAGTTCGGTGC
>JAEVYW010000302.1 GCA_023392555.1 Pseudomonadota bacterium
ACGCTCGTCTGCTCCCCAGTTTCGAACGAGCCCTCAAAAACCACAAACTGGGCGTCGTCTATCAACCGAAGATTAGCCTGAAGGACGGCCATCTCACCCGGGTCGAAGCGCTGGTCCGCTGGGAGGATCCTGAACTCGGTTCGATCCCGCCCTCGCGCTTTGTACCACTCGCCGAGCAGCACGGCCTGATCGACCCGCTTACCGAATGGGGACTTCGAACGGCACTTCGGCAGTGGCGCAAGTGGCAAGACCAGGGGCTCGACACCCGGCTTGCATTCAATATCTCAGCCGTAAGCCTTCAGCGTCTCGATTTTCCGGATCTGGTCGAGCGCATGTGCGCGGCGCTCAAGGTGCCCACGGAGTGCCTGGTGCTCGAGCTCACCGAGGGTGCCACGCAGCCACTCATCAAGCTGATGGACACGCTGACGCGGTTCCGGATCAAGGGCATGGGCCTTGCCATCGACGATTTCGGCACCGGCTTTTCATCGCTGATGCAGCTCCGCCAATTGCCGTTCACCGAAGTGAAAATCGACCGGTCTTTCGTGGCCGACCTCCCGCATGCTCATGACTCACGGCTGATCGTCCGCAGCATCGTGGAGCTGGCGCACGGCCTAGGGCTGATCGCAACTGCGGAGGGCGTCGAAACCGTCGACCAGCTTCGCGCGGTGCACGAGCTGGGCTGCGATGTCGTCCAGGGTTACCTGGTTTCGCCGCCGCTGAATGGCGACGAGCTCATTCCGTGGAAGGCGGAGTTTCGGAAGCGTTGGCCGTCGCTTCTGACCGACGAGAGCCTCGAGCTATGGAGCAACATCGAAGCGGACACCCTGGGCCAAGGGTAGATCGGTGCCGTAATTCACCGTGTTGGTCTGTCGCCGCATGTAGGCGCGCCAGCTGTCCGAGCCGCTCTCCCGCCCGCCGCCGGTTTCCTTCTCGCCGCCGAACGCTCCGCCGATTTCGGCGCCCGACGGTCCGATGTTGACGTTGGCGATCCCGCAATCCGATCCCGCAGCCGACTGAAAAAGCTCCGCCTCGCGCAGGTCCGATGTGAAGATTGATGAGCTGAGCCCCTGAGGAACCCCGTTGTTGAGCGCGATCGCTTCCTCGATCGTCCGGTAGCGGAGAATGTAGAGGATAGGCGCGAAGGTTTCAGTCAGGACCGAACCATCCTGCGTCGGCACTTCGACGATCGCGGGACGGACATAGACGCCGCCATCCACCGCATCGATGCGCTCCGCCTTCCCATCGAGGACGCGGTTCATCGCGTCGAGCGCGGCCGCGTCGATCAGCGGCCCAACCAATGTATCGCTTTCACGCGGATCGCCGACCTTCACGCGTGCGAACAGCGACTTCACGCGGCCGACCAGTTCATCCGCGATGCTCTCGTGGACGATCAGGCGCCGGAGAGTGGTGCAGCGCTGGCCTGCGGTCCCGGCAGCCGAAAACAGGATGGCGCGTTCGGCGAGGTCGAGGTCGGCGCTTGGTGCAACGATCATTCCATTGTTGCCGCCAAGCTCGAGCAGCACGCGCCCGAATCGTTGCGCGACGCGCGGACCGACACTTCGGCCCATCGCCGTCGATCCCGTGGCGGAGACAAGCGAGATGCGCGTGTCGTCCACTAGCGCCTCACCGACGTCGCGCCCGCCCTGGACGATCTGAAGCAGTCCGTCCGGCGCATCGCCAAAGCGTTCGATGGCGCGATTGGCGAGCGCCATCACAGCAGCCGCTGTCAGCGGAGTCTTCTCGCTCGGCTTCCAGATCACCGGATCGCCGCACACCAAGGCCAGCGCCGCGTTCCACGCCCAAACCGCGACCGGGAAGTTAAACGCCGTGATCACGCCGACCGGGCCGAGCGGATGCCATTGCTCCATCATTCGGTGCATCGGGCGTTCGCTGGCGATGGTGAGTCCGTAGAGCTGGCGCGACAGGCCGACGGCGAAGTCACAGATGTCGATCATCTCCTGGACCTCGCCGAGGCCCTCCTGAAGGATCTTGCCAGCCTCCAGCGTGACCAGCCGCGCAAGCGGCTCCTTCGCCGCACGAAGCTCTTCGCCCAGCAAGCGGACGAGATCGCCACGCCGCGGAGCCGGGACGGTGCGCCAGTTGAGAAATGCAGCCCGAGCTTGGGAGCACGCGGACTCAACCTGTGCCGCATCTGCGGGCGCGACGCTTCCGATTTGCTGACCGTCGATCGGCGAGCAGCTGACTAGGTCTCCTGAGTCTTGGACGCCAAGCTGTTGCAGCAGCGCGGCCGCTTCCTGCGCGGTGCTCATACGAACAGCTCCCGAGCCCTGGCCATCGCCGCTACGCCCGCTTCGATGGTCTCGTCGCGCTTGGCGAAACACAGGCGGACAAGATGTTTTGCGGGATCACTTTCAGCAAAAGCTGAGATTGGCACGACCGCGACACCCGCTTTCTCGACCGCGCTTTTCGCGAAAGTCTCGTCGTCGGCATCGATGCCTGAAGCCCGCAAATCTACGCACATGAAGTAGGTCGACGCCGGGTCGATGACTGCGAAGCCCGCGTCCGTCAGGCCGTCCTTGATCTTGCCGAGTGCGCGCGTGAAGCGCTGCCGCATCGGTGCAATCCACTCGTCCCCGTCGTTCAGGCCGAAGGCCACCGCCGCCTGGAGATTGGGTGCAGTCGCGAAGGTCAGGAACTGATGGGCCTTGGCAATGACCGACGCCTTCTCGGGCGGCGCAACGATCCAGCCGACCTTCCATCCCGTAAGCGAGAAGATCTTGCCCGCGGACCCCGCCTTCAGCGTCCGCGCTGCCATACCCGGCAGCGAAGCGATCGGCGTGAACTCCTGCTGGCCGAGCAGGATATGCTCCCACACCTCATCGGCGATGACCGTCAGGTCATGCGCAATCGCGGCGTCGGCAATGAGCTGAAGCTCGTCGACGCCGTAAAGCCGTCCAGTCGGATTGTGCGGATTGTTGAAGACGATTGCCCGTGTCCGGTCGGTGATCGCGGCCGCGATTTTGTCGGCGTCAATCCGCCATTCCGGCGGATCGAGCGCAATCTCGACCGGAACAGCGCCGGCCCGACGGATGGTCGGCGCATAGCTGTCATAAGCAGGCGTGAAGATGATGACCTCGTCGCCCGGCTCGACAGTCGCGAGGATCATCGCGCCAAGAGCCTCGGTCGCACCGCTGGTGACGCAGACATGATCCGCGCTCAGCTGCTGTCCGAAGTGCCGCCCGTAATGCGCCGCGATCGCCTCGCGCAGCTGCGGCAAGCCCCGTGACGGAGCGTATTGGTTGGAGCCCTCGGTGACCGCCCGCGCGGCTTCTTGCAGGATCTCATCCGGCCAGCCGAAGTCTGGAAAGCCCTGCCCCAGGTTCACCGCACGATGCTTCGCGGCGGCGAGCGACATTCGCTCGAACACGCTGACCGGCATCTTCTCGTACAATGGATTCACAAAAGCGCTCCGCTGGCCCGCAACTCTACAATTTGCTCGCGGCGATAGCCCAGTTCGAGAAGGATGGTCTCCGCGTCCTCGCCTTCTTGGCGCGGCGGGTCCGGCCGATCGGTCACAGTGTCGGAGTATCGCGGCGCAGGCGCAGGCTGGAACACTCCATCGAGGTCGACGAACGCTCGCCTTGCGATGTGCTGCGGATGCACCGGGGCTTCCTCGAGGTCCAGGACAGGAGCGACGCAGGCATCGGTGCCCGCGAAATGCGCGACCCAATCGTCACGGCTGCGCGTGGCGATGACTCGCGCGATGTCCTCGCGCGGCGCGGCGATGTCCAGCGCCAGACCTTTGAACAGGGCCTTCTGGAATTGCGGCTCGATTGCGCCAATCGCGACGAACTTGCCGTCGGCGCAGCGGTACACGCCGTAGGTCGGCGTTCCTCCGTCGAGCAGGTTTGCTTCGCGCTCATTGGTCACCAGGCCCGCTGCGTGGAGGCCGTAGGTCATCGCGCCGATCAGCGCCGCGCCTTCGCTCATCGCGGCGTCGAGGACCTGCCCCTTGCCGCCGCGCTGAACCGCGAGCAGCGCCGAAACCATGCCGAACGCGAGCATCATCCCGCCGCCAGCATAATCGCCGATGTAATTGCCCGGCACGGCGGGTAGCTCCTTCGGACCAATGCCATGGAGCAGACCTGACACCGCGACATAATCGATGTCGTGCCCCGCCTCCTGCGCGAGCGGACCGTTCTGCCCCCAGCCGGTGACGCGTCCATAGACCAGCTTCGGATTGTCCTTGAGCATGTCTTCCGGGCCGAGCCCGAGCCGCTCCATCACGCCCGGCCGGTAGCCTTCGATCAACCCGTCACAGCGCGACGCAAGCTGCCGCACGATTTCGCGCGCATCGTCCGTTTTGAGGTCGAGGGAAATGCTTCTGCGCGAGCGGCGCAGGGGGTCGTTCTCGAACCCGATCATCCCGGCGCGCTCGACGCGGATCACTTCCGCGCCGTGGTCCGCGAGCATCATCCCCGCAAACGGCGCCGGTCCGATCCCCGCCATCTCGACAATCCGGATGCCGTGCAGAGGACCGGCCATCGGGCGTCAGATCCTTACGGCTCGGACGACGGCAGCGCGTCCGACGGGGGGAACATCGACGTGCCCTGCGAAGGTAACTTTCGCCCCGGCGTCGCTGAACATGCGCTCGACCGTGGAAATTCGCTGAGGATTGTCGAACTCGGGCGAGAGCATGTCGAACGTATCGAGCACCACCCATTCTCGCAGCTGCTGCGCGCTCAAGTTCGGCGGAAGCGTTCCTTGAATGTCGCAGATTGGAAGGAACCGATTGAGGACGTTGAGCCGGGCCTTTCGCAAACCCTTGGACAAGCCGATCAGCCAGTCGGCGTTGCGGTCGATGAGCCGGAGTAGGCGCTCGTGGCTCATCCGCTTTGTGATCGGTCGCAGCAAATATTTCGCGTGCAGCTTCGTCCAGAAACCCCTGATGCAATAGAAGTCGACGACGATCTCGCCGCCGGGCTTGGCCATCGCAACCAGTGAGCGAACCGATGCGGCGAAGTCAGGCGTATGCTGCAGAACGCCCAGGCACAGCACCTTGTCGAAGCTCGCCTTCTGGAAAGGCAGTTCGTAGATGCTGGCCTGGAACAAATGGAATCGCGACGGCGCGATCTCTCCGTTGGTCGCCATGTTAGCGTCGACCGACGTCGAATAATCCACACTGTAGAGATTG
>JAEVYW010000006.1 GCA_023392555.1 Pseudomonadota bacterium
GGAACTCGCGGCCGCGCATGACGCCGAAACGCGGGCGCACCTCGTCGCGGAACTTCCACTGGATGTGGTAAAGCGTCCGCGGAAGCTCGCGGTAGCTCTTGAGTTCGTCGCGGACGAGCGCGGTCAGCATTTCCTCGTTGGTCGGACCGTAGAGCATTTCGCGATCGTGCCGGTCGCGGATGCGCAGCATCTCCGGTCCGTAAGCATCATATCGGCCGCTTTCGCGCCACAAGTCTGCTGCCTGGATGGTCGGCATCAGCATCTCGATGGCGCCGGCGCGGTCCTGCTCCTCCCGAACGATCTGCTCGATTTTCTGGAGGACGCGGTAGCCGATCGGCAGCCAGGCATAGATGCCGGCGGCAGTCTGACGGACCAACCCCGCGCGAAGCATCAGCTTGTGGCTGACGATCTGGGCATCCGACGGGCTTTCCTTCAGGACCGGCAGAAAATAGCGGGAAACGCGCAAGTTCGAGTGGCTCCGGATGGGCTCGATGAAGCCGGTGCCCTAAGGCGCTCGGCGACAGAGCGCAATGCACAGCCGATGTGGCGGAGCGGCAACAGCCGGTGCACAAAAGCTGCGCTGCGTCATTGAATCAGGTGACAGGAGCGGTTTGAGCAGCCTAGCTTTCAGCTGTCTTCGGCAGGCAAGCCCCTTGGGGCCAATGCCGCAGACCCTTGCCGCGGTAAGCGAGAGCGGACTGGCGGGAAGGCTCCAAGGGGGCTGACGAGCAATCGTCACGCAGGACGCCCGGGCCGGTCAACGGTCCGGGCGTTTGCTTTGGTGGTGACTGGCGGGCCGTCAACGGTCCAGCGTTTGCTTTTGGCAACATTGGCCTCACACCCATCCGGTGGTATTGCTCCCTTCGCGCTAGACTGGCGCGTGACAACGGAGGGCACCATGCGAACCAGGTGGATCCTCGGCATGCTCATCGCGAGCGCGATGGCAGCGCCTGCCGCTCAGGCACAAGCAACCAACGATACCGGTGTGAGGACCGAAACCCAGGAGAGGATGCGTCACGGACCGCCTCAGATCCCCTGGTTCGATCTGCTCGGGGCGCTTGGACTGCTCGGCCTGCTCGGCCTCAAGAAGGAACATGGCGACGACAGCTACCACCCGACGTCGGTCGACTGATCGCAATCAAGGGGAGAGAAGCATGCAACGCATTGTGATGATCGCGTTGGCAGCGGCACTGGCGGCATCGCCCGCAGCCGCTCAGGACAATAACGCTACAACGGCTAACACGGATGTCGCGGTGACCAACACCACCGAGGCAAATGCCGCATCGCCCGCCACGGTCGACGCCAACGGCATGGCCGTTGCACCGGACGCCAACATGGCCATGGCTCCAGCGCCCGTCGAAGAAGCCCCCGCGCCTGCGCCCGCTAGAGCTCCAGCGCGCCAAGGCTTCCCTTGGGGTGCGATCGGCCTCGTCGGTCTCGTCGGCCTTCTCGGACGCCGCCGCAGCCGCGACTGATCCTCCACGGCCTTAGCGTCGCGGGTGCTGGCGCACTCGCGGCGTGGGCGACCGTCAATGAGGGTGGTAGCGGAGGAGGGACTTGAACCCCCGACACGCGGATTATGATTCCGCTGCTCTAACCAGCTGAGCTACTCCGCCCCAATCAGCGAACCAATCGCGGGACAATTACGCGGCCGGGGTCTCCGGCGCGCCGCGGCCATATAGGTGCGCCAAAACTGCTGGTCAACGCGAGGAACCGCTTACCGCTGCTCTCGTTACATGGCGCAACTGGAGAGGATTGCATGGACCCGCTTACCCCGCTCGAAACCTTGTGCCGCATCGTGCTTCGGGCGCGGGAATATGAGGCGCAGACACCGACCGATTACGACGGCAACGAAGCGGCCGACAACGTCGACGACGAGGAGGAAGGCACGCTCTCGGTCCTCGACGACACGATCAACGACAGCGTCGAGGAAGAGCTTCGGGCGGTCTTCGAGGACCTGGGCGAGGATCAACTGGCGGAAGTCGTCGCATTTTGCTGGGTCGGTCAAGGGACGTACGACGCGAGCGATTGGGACGAAGCAATGGGCGAGGCGAATGATCTCGCATCGGGTGGCGGGGAAGCAGCCATCGACGAATTGCTGGACATGCCCATGCTGGCGTCTGTCCTCGAGGCGGGTCTGGCGACGTTCGACCTCAGCTGCGACGGCATCGGCGACGTCAGCTAGCCGCGGAACGGATAGATCTGCAGTTTTTCCCAGGGCCCGCCGAGATAACGGTGAAGCCCAAGCCCTGAGATCCTGACCGGACGCCGATCATATGTTGCGCCAAGCGCGTCGATGAGTGCCCGCGCGACTCGTGGCGGGACCTTGTTCTGGATCGTGACATGGGCCGACCAACCCGCGGCATCCTGCGCCGTCAGCAAGCCATGAAAATGATCCGCGATGTACCCGCGCATGCGGTCCAGTTCCTCCGACGCGATCCTGAACGCCACGCCTCCGCCGAGATTCATCACGCTCGAGACGAACGCGCGGGGTGCCTGTTCTCTTGAAAGCAACTTCAGCGCCTGCCGGACTTCGCCCTCCGCGGACGGAGGCAGTGCGTGGAACATGGTGAGGTGCGCCGGGAGCTGGTTGCGCTCAGGCGGAAAATGATGTCGCCGAAGTGCGTCGAGCCAGGAAAAATCTTCCGGCGCCAGCTCGGCGGTTACGATCAGCGCGCCGGCCATTGGTCCCGTTCGATCGTTTCGAGACCGTCGAATCTCGCGTCGCTGATTAGCTTGTCCTCGTGGATGCGCGCCTTGTCCCACGGAAGACGGCGAAGGCTTTCTCCCATTCCGGCGACTCCGCCTTCAGACGCGACGACATATTGGAGCCGGCCGCTCGAACAGCCGGCCATCGCATCGACGCACGTGCCGAGCCGATTGCCTGAGCCATCCTCAATTGGAACCGCGGTCAATCGCGACACTGGAAAAAGTGCCTCGCCCAGTGTGCGCTCACTCGCTTGTGCAGCCGACGCGCCGCCCTCCTCGATCCGCGTTTGCCGACCCAGCCAGCGCCAGATACCGAAAATGTTGAGCACAGTCAGAACCACGTTGGTCCAGGTCAGCGCCGGCTGCCCGGTCATGAGACCGTTGGCCATCCAACACAGGGACCCCACAAGGAATACGCAGAAGCCGTAGCCGGTGATCCGCGACCCGAGGTTCGCCGCCGTCATCGACGCCGCAACGATGGTCGCGACCGTCGCGATCCAAGAAATGGTGTCAGCCATGTCGCGGCAATGCGCGGGGCGGCTCGATGGTTCAGATTTCGACCTGGCTGCCGAGTTCGACCACGCGGTTGGTCGGCAGCTTGAAGAATTCCATCGCGCTTTCCGCGTTGCGCAGCATCCAGGAGAATAGCTTCTCGCGCCAGATCGCCATCCCCGGCCGCGCCGACGCGATCAAAGTCTGCCGGGCGAGGAAGAAGCTGGTGTCCATCATCTTGCAGGTCGGTCCGCAGTCCTTGGTCGATTGCAGTACCGAAGGGATGTTGACCTCTTCCATGAAGCCATAGTGGATGATCATTCGATAGAAGCCCGAACCATACTCCATGGTTTCGACGCGTTTCGCCTCCGGCACGTAGGGCACGTCCTGAATCTTCACGGTCAGCAGGATGACGCGCTCGTGGAGCACCTTGTTGTGCTTGAGGTTGTGCAGCAGCGCGTGCGGCACGCCGCTGGCCGAGCTCGTCATGAAGACCGCCGTCCCGGGGACCCGCGCTGCACTCGTCGCCGCGGACTTGATGAAGATTTCCATCGGCAGGCTGGCTTCGTCCATGCGCGCCAGAAGCAGCTGCCGCCCCTTCGCCCAGGTCGTCAGCAAGGTGAAGGCGACCGCACCGATCAGAAGCGGGAACCAGCCGCCAGCCGGGATCTTAAGAAGGTTCGCGGTCAGGTAGAGCCCATCGACCGTGAAGAAGAGCGCCAGCAAGGCGATCGACACGATGCGGTTCCAGTTCCACAGCTGCAGCAGGACGACGGCGATCAGCACCGCGTCGATCAGCATCGCGCCCGTGACCGCGATCCCATAAGCCGCCGCCAGGTTCGACGAGCTTCCGAACGTCAGCACCAGCAGGATCACCATGATCATCAGCGCCCAGTTCACGAACGGAATGTAGATCTGGCCCGCCGCACTCTCGCTGGTATGCGCGATGCGGAGGCGAGGAACGAAACCGAGCTGGATCGCCTGCTGCGTCACCGAGAAGGCACCGGAAATCACCGCCTGACTGGCAATGATCGTCGCTGCAGTGGCGAGCAGGACGAGCGGAAGCCGCAGCGATTCCGGCGCGAGATAGAAGAACGGGTTCTTGACCGTTTCCATCGCGTCGATCGGATCGAGGCTCATGAGCATTGCGCCCTGCCCCATGTAGTTC
>JAEVYW010000013.1 GCA_023392555.1 Pseudomonadota bacterium
CCGCACGTCCTTGCGGCAGTGGCGACCGTTGTTGCCGTCTTCGCCTTCACGCGCCGTGTCTCGAAGAGCAGCGGCGCGGGGGCCGTTGCTGCGGCCGCCTTGCTGGGGACGACCGGCTATATCGAGACGCACGTCGCGCGCACCGCCGACTATGATACGCTGCTCGTGCTTTTCCTGACGCTGACGTCGTTCCAGCTTTTCCGCGCGACGGAATTCGCGCCTTCGGACCCGTCGCGTGCTGCGAAGCACATCTGGCTGAGCGCAGGCTTCATGGCCTGCGCGCTCTTCACGAAGAGCGTCGCCGCGCTCCTGATACTGCCGGGTTACGCTTTGTACCTGATGTTTAGCCGCGACTTGCGGAGTTTGCTGGCGCGGCGGGAAAGTTGGCTAGCGGCCGCGGCAATCGTCGCATTCGCGATGCTTTTCCTCGTCGCCAGGGAGGTGGCCCACCCAGGGTACCTTCAGGCGGTTTGGGATCTCGATATCGGCGGTCGTTTCTTCATCGACGCCGTGCCGCATGGCGCGACGTGGAGCTATTACCTGACGAGCATGTTCGAACCGTGGCTCGGCGTGCTGACCCGTCCGCTCCCCGTCTGGTCCTACATACTTTCGGCCTTTCCATGGAGCTGGGCCACGCTGGCCCTTCTCCCGGCCGCGCTGCTCGCCCGTCGAGACGAGGTCGCGCGCGCGTTTATGTTCCTGTTGTGCGCGCTGGTCGGTTTCCTGCTGGCGATCTCGATCGCGGCAACCAGGCTGAATTGGTACGCCGCGCCAGCCTACCCCTTGTTCGCCACGCTCACGGCACTCGGCACGAGTGCGTTGGCGGATCACCTGCGCAGGTCACCGCTCCGCGCGCTTCAGCTCGCCGGGCACATTACAATTCCGGCAGCTATCGCGGCGGGGTGCGCGCTTGTTGTGCTGACGATGTGGAAGACGGAGCGGCAGATCGCCTCCGCCAATTACTACCCGGACCAGCAGCTTCCGCTGTTCGTGCGGCAGGTGTCGCCACGGATCCCGACATCAGCTCGCGTCCGGGTTCTCTCAACGGAACCGTGGACAGTCCCGAAGCGCGTGGATGGTCACGAGACAGACGTCCTCTATGACGGAGCCACCGAGTTCTACGTGCGCCTGTTGCAGGGGCGCGGGATCGACGCCGAGCTGGTCTTTCCGGGCTACGAGCTTAAGCCGGGAGAGTGGCTCATCGGCTGTGAGCCGATGCAGCCTTATGCCGCCGCACGCCAGTTAATGGCCAAGGGAGGGTGCCGCATCCTCGCCAAGTAAGCGGACGCCTTAGCGTCCGTGACCGCGCCAGCGCTTGATCGTGCGCTGGATGATCCCTTCTTCGCCACCGGTCTCGCGCCACAGGGCGGCGAAGCTCGGGTCGGCCGAGGCTGGGCGTTTTTCAGGCTCAAGGTCGTCGAAGCGGACGCGGATCGGGATGGCGACGCCTTCGCCGCAGGCGATGCACTCACGGTTACGGAGCGCCGGGATCGCGTCGAGGAATCCGCGAGCGCCTTCCGGCATGGCTGCGCGGACGCAGGCCTGGTCGCGGTCGTTGTTCAGACGCATGGAGATGATCGTGCCGCACTGCGACAGAACGCCTTCGGCGAGGTCGGACGGGCGCTGCGTGATGAGGCCGAGCGACACGCCGTACTTACGGCCCTCCTTGGCGATGCGCTCGAGGATCTTGCGGACGGCCTGGCCGGCGGCGTTCTCATCCTTGGGAACGTAACGGTGGGCCTCTTCGCAGACGAGGAGGATCGGGCGCTGCGGCTCCGTCCGCGACCAGATCGCATAGTCGAACACCATGCGGGCGAGGACCGAGACCACGACCGAGGTGATGTCGGAGGGAACGCCCGAGACGTCGACGATCGAAATCGGACGGCCGTTCGCGGGCAGACGGAACAGCTTGGACACGAACGCGCCCATCGAGTCCGTCACCATCATTCCTGAGAACATGAAGTTGTAGCGCGGGTCGGCCTTAAGCTCGTCGAGCTTGTTCTTCAGGCGGGCATAGGGCGTCGTGTCGCCGGCGCGATCCAGCTTGCCCATTTCGTTGACGATGATGCCGTTGAGGTCGGTCAGCAGGTACGGGATCGGCGAGTCTACCGTCACCTTGCCGAACGCTTCCGCCATCTTGCCCTTGGTGCGGGCGGCGAGAAGGCACTTGGCGAGAATGTCGGCGTCGCGCTGACGCTCGGCACCGTCGGTCGTCAGGAGCACTTCGCAATGCTCCTCGAAGTTCATCAGCCAGTACGGCAGCTGCAAATTGTCGACGTTGAACAGCTCTCCGCATTCGTTGAACGCGGCCGAATATTCGCCGTGCGGGTCGATCATCACGATGTGACCCTCAGGGCTGAGCTGCGAGATGCGGTGGAGGATCAGGGCGACCGAGGTCGATTTACCGGTACCGGTCGAACCCAGGATGGCGAAGTGCTTCGACAGCATCGGGTCGACGTAGAGCGCGCCGCGGATGTCGTCGGTCGGATAGACGGTGCCGATCTCGATGTGCGGCTCGTCGCTTGCGGCGAAGACCGAGTGAAGGTCGGCGGTGGTCACCGGGAATACCTTGTCGCCGGGGATCGGATAGCGGGTGACGCCGCGGCGGAAGCTGCTCATGCCGCCCATGGCATCGCGCGAGCCTTCGCCGAGGAAGTCGATGGCGGCGACGATTTCGCCGTCTTCGCTCTTCATCGTGCGGACGTTGGCGATTAGCCAGCTGCCGGCAACGGCCATCTTCACCTGGCTGCCGACCTGTCCCGACATGGCGAGGGACGGATCGGAATGGGTCGAGAGCGCTGCGAGTGCCGCCGAAGACAGGCGCGCGCGCGAACCGGAACCTGCGATTTCGAGAACTTCGCCGATCGGGTCGAGTGCAACGGCAGCGCCGGTGGGGCGCTTGGGTGCGCTGCCTTCTTCGCTGAAGCTATGAATTTCCTCGACGAAATTACGCAGGCTCGATTGCTCGTCCATCACTCTCAACCCGATTAACTGAAACGCAGCGCCGGGATTAAGCGAGAGCGGTTAAGATTTGCCTTAACCCTGTTTTCGGCGCCTAGAAGCGCCGCCGGAAAATCATCGCTGCCGCCCAGCCAAGGCCGACCGACATGATGACTGCAGCGAGACCGTAGAGCCCTTCGTGACGGCGGGCGACGAGCGAGACCCAGCGTTCGAAGCCGCTCTTGCCGACCTGGATGTCGCGCGTAGCGACGGCAAGGACCCGGCCATCCTGGATGAGGAAGGTTTCGGCCGTGTAGGTGCCGACCGGGACCTGGCTGGGGATCGAGATGCGGGCGCGGTAAAGGACGCCTTCGCTGATCTCCACGCCGTGCGCGTTCTCCGAATAGAGGCCGGCGCGGGTGCGGAGGTCGAGCAGGCCGGCCTCGAACCGGCGAGCGGTTTCGGGGATGTCGCCGGTGCCGGGCGACAGCTGCAGATTGCCGATGCCGATCTCGTAGATAGCGGCGGTCCGCTCATCGAGCAGGTCCTTGATCGGGCGCGACGAGGCGACCGCGTAATAAGAGGGGGCCGAGCGGAAGCGCGAGCTGTCGGCGTTCATCCAGATGCCGGCGATCTTCTGCTTCTCGCGGACGAGGATCGGCTGAACGGGCCCGCGCAGGACGACGGCGATGTCGGGCTGGTCTGCGGGAACGCGGCCGCGCGGATAGAGGATCGCTCCGAACAGCAGCAGTTGGGCGCCTGTGAAGCTGTAGCGAATCTCGATCTGCCGGGCGGAGACATCGGGGACGAGCGTGGGCTTGGCCTGCCCCATCAGCGCGACTGCCGCTGCGGCGAGGAGGAAGGCCCTCAACGCCCTCACAAATATTCCACCGTGAAGATCTCGTCCGGACGCCAGGCGAGGCCGAGCAGCATGCGCAGCCCGACGAGGAGGATAACGATGGCAAGCGCGAGACGCAGAAGGTCCGGCTTCAACTTGGTCGCGAGAACCGCGCCATATTGCGCGCCAACCACGCCGCCCACGAGCAGCAGTCCGGCGAGGACGATGTCGACCGAGCGGGTTGTGAGCGAATGGACCATCGTGGCACCCGCGCTGATCACCAGGATGATCGCAAGCGACGTGCCGATGACCACGCGCGCCGGCATCCCGAGGATGTAGATCATCGCCGGGACGAGGATGAAGCCGCCGCCGATGCCGAGCAGCATGGTCAGCATGCCGGCTCCGAACCCCAGGGCGAGCGGCGCAAGCGGCGAGATGTAGAGGCCGGAGGCGTAGAATCGCCAGCGGAGGGGCAGGCTGGCGACCCAGCGATTGTGGCGTGGACGTGCTTCCGGCTCCTTCGCACCGACATAGCCAAGCGCGGTCAGCGCGTCCTTCAGCATCAGCGCGCCGATGTAGCCGAGTAGGAGGACGTAGAGCGATCCGATCACGACATCGATCTGCCCGCTGGCGAGGAGCGCGCGGAAGATCGCGGCGCCGACGAGCGAGCCGATCATGCCGCCGGCGACCATGACTCCGCCCATCTGCAGGTCGACGCCGCCGCGGCGCATGTGGGCCATAACGCCCGTGACGCTGGCGCCGGTGATCTGCGTCGTCGCCGATGCGACCGCGACCGAGGGGGGAATTCCGTAGAAGATCAGTAGCGGCGTGGTCAGGAATCCGCCGCCGACTCCGAACATTCCCGACAGCACGCCGACCAGCAGCCCGAGCGCGATGATCAGCAGCGCGTTGACCGACTGTCCGGCGATCGGGAGGTAGATGTCCATCGGCGTTTATTGACTAGCGGCAAAGGCCGCCGATGGCCAAGCCGAACGCCGTTTTTCCGTGCTTTTTAGAAATCCGCGGCGAGCGTCAGTGCGGGGCCGGAACGCGGCTCGGCGGCGCCAGCGATTCGCTGACGATAGTCGAGGTGCAGGCGGACGTTGCGGCGAAGCTCCATCGACAGGCGAGGGCCCGCATCGACGCGGTAGATTCCGGGCTGATAACCACCCCAGACCCCGCCGCCGACCGAGAAGCGCCCGAACAGCGGCCGGGTCAGCGCGAAGCCACCGTCGGCGAACAAGTCTCGGGAGCGGATGCCGACGACGCCTGCCTGCGCATAGCCGTCGAGATTGAAGCCCCAGGCGATCGGCTGCTGATAGACGCCGCCTTCGAGGAACAAGGCGAAGTCGTTGCGGCCGGTGCTGAAGCGGCCGAACTTCTGGCGGCGCTCGGCGGTGAGCGCGATCGGGATTGACGGGAATGGAGTGAACCGGACGCCCGCGGCAACCTCGCCGCCGCGGCTTCCGCCGATCGGCGTGCTGGAACGGACGGTGGCGGCGATCTGGCGGTTCAGTGCGTAGCTGAGGCGAGCGCCGGCCTGGCTCCCGCCGAGCGTTCCGCCGCTTGCGAGTGCACCTTCGCCCGGCGGTCCGCGCATCAGCGCCCATGTGCTCATCTGCAGGCGGTCGAGATGCTTCGCCGGGATGATCTGCGCGAGCAGGCTTGGCTTGGCGGGACGGCCGTTCCAGTCGGGCGTGCTGGTCGGGCCCTTCTGCGCCAACGGCCATTGGTCGATCGGCTGGATTTCCGCGAAGAACTGCGGTTCGGGCTGGGGATCCAAGCGGTCGAAGGCGGCTTCGCGAGGTGCCTGTCGGGGCACGGAGACTGGCGCGGGATAGTACATCGGCACCGCTGCGTAGCGCACTGGAGGTGGTGGCGCGTAGGCGTAGGCCGGATAGGGATAGGGCCTTCCAATCGGCATCTGTGCCGGCTGCGGTACGGGCTCGATCGGCGGGAATTCGGTCGGGACGATCTGGGGCGTCGATGAAGCCGCTTCGGCTCGTCCGGCAGTGAACGCCTCCGGCCCCGGCAGCATCCCGGCGGTGACGCCTCGGACGACGACCCAGCCGGCCACGACGACGGCGAGGAAGCGCACTGCCGCGCTCATCGCGCCGCCTCCGCCGGGAACATGTGCGTGGTCTTGTCCCATTTGGGCGTGCGTCCTCCAAGGTGCAGCCCGACGGCGCGAGCGGCAGCGAGCATTGCGATGAGATTGCCGACGAACAGGCGCGGGACGGAGAGCATGCCCTCCTCCCAGCCGTAAGCTCGGGCAGTGAAGACGGCTCGCATCAGCACGCGCCAGGCGAGCAGCCAGGCGTTGATCGTGAGAAGCGCGCCGAGCAGCGGGTCAATGCGGACCTCGACGGGTGCGCCGAGCGATCGCGCAAGCCAGATCTGGCTCCACAGGAATGCCGCGGCGTAGGCAGCGATGAGCAAAAGAGCGGCGAGTGGCCCGCGGCGGTCGCGAAGGCGCATCCAGCGCTCTCCAATGCCGCCGCGCCAGCCGAGGCGGTCCCATCCTGCAAGCGCGATGCCTCCGAGCCAGCGCGCCTTTTGCCGAACGGCTGCTCCGAGCGTCGCCGGAAAATGTCCGCGGCTGGCGACGACCGAGCGGTCGCCGGGGACAGCGGGAATGCGGACGAACATCGTCTTGAGGCCAAGCTCGCCGACGATGAGGCCAAGCTCGTAATCCTCGGTCAGGCTGGTTCCGGCGAATGGCCTGCCATCGTGCATCGCCGCGAGCCGGCAGAGTGGCTCGCGTGCGATCGCACAGCCCACCCCGGCGAGCGGGATTGCTGCACCGACCGCCTCGCGGACAACCAATTCCTTGGCATGGGCTTCGGCGAACTCGTCGCAGTAATGGCCGGATATCCAGCGCGAATGGGGATCGATCAGCGGCAGGACCGGAAGCTGAATGATCCCCGCGCGGTCGATCAGCCGGTTAAACAGGCTGAGCTCAAGCGGATGAACCAGGTCCTCCGCATCGTGGAGAACGATGGCTTTCGCTGGCGCGTCGTTCTCCGTTTCATGGGCGATCAGGGCG
>JAEVYW010000032.1 GCA_023392555.1 Pseudomonadota bacterium
TCACCTCCGTCGGGATGGACGTGGTGCTGCTCGGCCCGATGCCGACGCCGGCGGTCGCGATGCTGACGCGATCGATGCGCGCCGACATTGGCGTGATGATCTCCGCCTCGCACAATCCGTTCGCGGACAATGGGATCAAGCTGTTTGGGCCCGACGGCTACAAGCTCAGCGACAAGGACGAGGCAGCGATCGAGCGCAGGCTGGAACATACCGCCGAGTTGGTGGCGGCGGAAAAGATCGGTCGGGCGCGACGGATCGAGGATGCGCGAGGGCGCTACGTGCACCATGCCAAGTCGACGTTCCCGGAGCGCCTTCGGCTCGATGGGCTCAAGATCGTCGTCGATTGCGCCAACGGCGCCGCCTATCACGTCGCGCCGGATGCGTTGTGGGAGCTCGGCGCCGACGTGATCCCGCTCGGCGTTCAGCCCAACGGCACGAACATCAACGACGAGTGCGGCTCGACCCACCCCCGCGTGCTGCAGGAGACGGTGGTAGCTTCGGGTGCCGACATCGGACTGGCGCTCGACGGAGACGCGGACCGGCTGATCGTGGTCGACGAGAAGGGCCGGATCATCGACGGCGACCAGATGATGGCGTTGATCGCATCGGACCTGCAACGCCGCGGCGAGCTTCGCGGCGGATCTGTCGTCGCGACGGTTATGTCCAACCTGGGCCTGGAGCGGCGGCTGGCCGAGCAGGGCATTGGTTTGCTTCGCACGTCGGTCGGCGACCGCTACGTCCTCGAGGAAATGCGGGCGAAGGACTGCAACGTCGGCGGCGAACAGTCGGGGCACATCATCCTGACCGACCACTCGACGACTGGTGACGGGCTGGTTGCCGGGCTGCAGGTTCTCGCCGCGCTCGTGCAGGCTGGGAAGCCCGCGAGCGAGTTGCTCAACCAATTTGAGCCGGTGCCGCAACTGCTCAAGAACGTGCGTTTCTCCGGAGGCGCTCCGCTCGAGAACGAAGCGGTCAAGCAGCGCATCTCGGCTGCCGAGGCCGAACTAGACGGTCGTGGCAGGCTGGTCATCCGCAAGTCGGGGACGGAGCCGCTGGTCCGCGTGATGGCCGAAGGCGACGACCCGGAACTGGTCGAACGGCTGGTGGACGACATTTGCGAGGCCGTGCAGGCGGCCGCGTGAACCTTTTCTTCGCAATTGCCGGCGCAAAGCGTGCCTTGTGCGCATGGACAATTTCAGCGCCCAGAGCGCTTCGAGCCTCGCGATGACGGCCTCGATCGCGCGCGTCCTCGTGATCGCCGGTTCAGATTCCGGCGGCGGCGCTGGAATCCAGGCGGATATCAAGGCGATCACGATGCTTGGCGGCCATGCGATGACCGCAGTGACCGCGATCACAGCCCAGAACACGACCGGCGTGACCGCCGTCCATCCGATCCCGGCGGAAACGGTTCTGGCGCAGATCGACGCGGTGGTCGGCGATATCGGCGTCGACGCAGTGAAGATCGGCATGATCGGCAGTGCCTTCGCCGCGGAGCAGGTCGCGCGGCGGCTGACCGCGCTCAAGGAGCATCAGCCCGACCTTCCGATCATCTTCGATCCGGTCATGGTGGCGACCAGCGGCGCCGCGCTTGCGGACGACGCGACCGTCGCTGCCTTCGGTCAGCTGATGGACATTGCGACGATCGTTACGCCGAACCTGCCGGAACTGTCGCGGCTGAGCGGTGGCGATGATCCGATCGCAGCGGCACTCAAGATCGTCGGGGATCACGGCTGCGCGGTGCTCGTGAAGGGCGGGCATGAGGAAGGCGACGCGCTTGCCGATGCCCTCATCGAAACCGACAATATGACGAGCTGGCAGGGTCAGCGCATCGCCACGACCAGCACGCACGGCACTGGCTGCACGCTGGCGAGCGCGATCGCGACCTTCCTCGCACAGGGCGACAGCCTGACGTCCGCCGTCGAACGGGCCCGCACCTTCGTTCGGGTCGCCCTGCACGCCGCGCCAAAGCTTGGCGAAGGCTCGGGTCCGGTTGGCTCGGTGGATGTTCGGCTCGACGTCGGTGGCGCGGTGCCCCGGCTCAACCAGGTCACGATGACGGTCAAAGACTACGCCAAATCGGTCGATTTCTATCGCAAGCTCGGCCTGAAGCAGATCGTCGACAGCCCCGAGAACCAATATGCGCGCTTCGAAACGGGCGGCGGAGCGACCCTCTCAATCCAGGCGGATCCCGAGGAGGAGATCGCCTCGACGACCGCGGTCTATCTCGAGTGCGACGACCTCGACGATCAGGTCGAACGGCTCGCGCGCGCCGGAATTCCGTTCGAACACGGCCCCCGCAACCAGCCTTGGCTGTGGCGCGAAGCGCGGCTTCGCGACCCCTCGGGCAACATCATCTTCCTCTACAAGGCAGGGGAATCACGGCGCTTTCCGCCGTGGCGCGTCGACTAATCCACAAATATTGAGGGCGACGGCTGGCGACTCACGCAGCGTCTCCATAGGCTTAGGGAATGCCCCGCCGCTGTTCGTTCAAGATCGAGCTCGATTTCCCGCAACCGCTTGCCGGTGTGGACGAGGCGGGCTGCGCGCCGCTTGCGGGGCCGGTCGTCGCCGCCGCGGTCATCCTCAACCGCGACAATTTCCCGCGCGGGATCGATGACTCGAAGAACCTGCCGATTGAAAAGCGTGAATCGCTCTACGGCCGCATTACAAAGGTCGCGCGCTGGGGCGTCGGCATGGCCAGCGTCGAGGAGATCGACAGCATCAACATCTATTGGGCGCGCATGCTCGCCATGAGCCGCGCGGTAGAGGCGCTCGGCGAGGATCCGGCTTGGGTGCTCGTCGACGGCAATGCGACGCCGCGGTGGGAGCGGCCGTCGAAGGCGATCGTCGATGGGGATGCCAAGTGCCGCTCGATCGCTGCCGCGTCGATCATCGCCAAGGTCACCCGCGACCGCATCATGGCCGACCACGCCGTGACTTATCCCGGTTACGGATGGGAGCGGAACCGGGGGTATCCCACGCCGGATCATCGCCGCGCGCTGCGCGAGCTGGGGCCGACGCCATTGCACCGCCGCAGCTTTGGCCTCGTGCGGCAGATGATGGAGTCGGCCGCGCAGCCGGAACTGGCGCTCGCTGAAATGGCACCCGCGAGTCCTTTGAGTCACACCACTATGGCTTGAGTCTCACGCGCCGCGTGAGACTCAATATGTTGTGCTCGCGGCTCGTCGGACTCGGTTCGTTCTGGCACAATCGAGAGCTTCGTTAACCCTTGTTCGCTTGACCGCGAGTCGGTGCTGACTCACCTTCGCGATCAAGAAGGGGGCTCTATGAACGTCATCGCCCGCATAGCGGAGCCAGTCAGTCGTGCGCGTTTCGCGTCGGAGAAAATCCTCCCGTTCAACGTGATCTTGGAAGGCGATTGCATCGCCGAGATGGCTCGTCTGCCCGACAAATCGGTCGACATGATCTTCGCTGATCCGCCCTACAATCTGCAGCTTGGCGGTGACCTGTTCCGTCCCGAAGGCAGCCGCGTCGATGCGGTCGACGACGATTGGGACAAGTTCGACAGCCTCGGCGCCTATGACGATTTCACCCGCGCCTGGCTCTATGAGGCGCGCCGGATCCTGAAGGACAACGGCACGATTTGGGTGATCGGCAGCTATCACAACATCTTCCGCGTCGGCTCTTTGCTTCAGGATGCGGAGTTCTGGATCCTCAACGACGTCGTGTGGCGCAAGTCGAACCCGATGCCGAACTTCCGCGGCACGCGCTTCACCAACGCCCAC
>JAEVYW010000051.1 GCA_023392555.1 Pseudomonadota bacterium
AAGAAGAGAGCTCGCACTGCCGACGCGGCGCTATGGCGTGGCGTCCGAAGCGCTTTTAGCGACCATGAATCCCCATTCAGACCGACTGCTGCGAACGTCGGGAACATGATCATGAACGTCGTCACGCCATATCCCTGCGCCTGTCCGAAGCGCAGCATGTCCGCGAGCAGAAAGGCGGCGAGCATCGCCAAACCGTCCGCAATCGCGATCACGACATAGAGTCGAAGCCGGAGAGTTCGAAAATCCTGGACTGGCGCGGGCTGCACAGTCCGGGCGGCGGCAGGCCGACCGGCTTGTGACGGTGATATATCAGCACGCTTGTTCATATGCCCCCGTCGCGCCACGACGGTTTTGCGCTAAAGAATTAAGGTTTGCAAATGTTTAACAAAGCGGCCTCACGTCGCGGCAAGGAGCTCGCGGAAGTAGGCGATCGTCTTGTCCAGGCCTTGGCTCAGCGGCACCTTCGGTTCCCAACCGAGTAATTCGCGGGCAAGCGATATGTCGGGTTGGCGCTGCCGGGGGTCATCCGAGGGGAGCGGCGCGAAGGTCGTTCCGGACGCAGTGTCGACTTTCTCGATGACGAGATCGGCCAGCTCTTTCATCGAAAACTCGCTCGGATTGCCGATATTGACCGGGCCCGTGACCTCGTCGGGCGTGGCCATGAGGCGGACGAGGCCATCGAGCAGATCGTCGACGTAGCAGAAGCTGCGGGTCTGCGTGCCCTCGCCGTAGAGCGTGATCGGCTCGCCGCGGAGCGCCTGGACGATGAAGTTGGAGACCACGCGTCCGTCCGAAGGATGCATCCTCGGGCCATAAGTGTTGAAGATTCGCGCGACCTTGATCGAAAGCCCCATCTGGCGGTGGTAGTCGAAGAACAGGGTCTCGGCGCAGCGCTTGCCCTCGTCATAGCAGCTGCGCGTCCCGATCGGGTTGACGTGGCCCCAATAGTCTTCGGTCTGTGGGTGAACGAAGGGGTCGCCGTAGACCTCGCTGGTCGAAGCCTGCAGGATCTTCACCCCGAGGCGCTTGGCCAGTCCGAGCATGTTGATCGCTCCGTGCACGGACGTCTTGGTCGTCTGGACCGGGTCATGCTGGTAGTGAACGGGTGAGGCGGGGCAGGCCAGATTGTAGATCTCGTCGACTTCCACGTAGAGGGGGGAGGTGACGTCGTGGCGAATCAGCTCGAACGCCGGATTGCCCAGCAGGTGGGCGATGTTGCGCTTCGATCCCGTGAAGAAATTATCGACGCAGATGACTTCGTGGCCGTCGCCAATAAGGCGGTCGCACAAATGCGATCCGAGGAAACCCGCGCCGCCCGTGACGAGGACGCGCTTCCGAAGTTCGTAAGATCGCGGCATTTGAAATTTTCCCCTGGCCCTTCCGACTGATGAACCTCAGCGCCGACTCCGTGTAAAGCCTTTTCGCGCCGCCGGTGGTTGAAGGTTGCGGCGGCGCTGTCGGCGCCGTTAGTAAAGAGCGTCGAAGTGGAGAGTTGAATGTCCTTGATCGGCCGTTTCATCGACCAGCTCCTGCCGGTTGGCAGCATCACAGTCATCGAGCCGAACGGGCACAAGGGCACCTATGGCCCCGGTGGGGGGCAGCAGGTCACGGTGCGGCTCCACGATCGCCGCGTCGGTCTCGAGATCTTCCGCAACCCACGGCTCAAGTTCGGCGAACTCTACATGGACGGTCGCGTCACGATTGAGGACGGGACGATCCTCGACCTGCTCGAACTGGTCGTTGGCGCCAAACCGTGGGAGCAGGGCAAGCGGAAAGCACTCGGCAAGGGCAAGTCGAAGTGGCTGAAGCGCTTCTTCCGCCGCAACGATCCAACCCAGTCGAAGCGCAATGTCGCCCATCATTACGACATCGGAAACGAGCTCTACGCGCTCTTCCTCGACAAGGACTGGCAGTACAGCTGTGCTTATTACACCGACCCGTCGAACAGTCTGGAGCAAGCGCAGGAAGACAAGAAGGCGCACATCGCTGCCAAGCTGTACTTGAAGCCGGGCCAGCGTGTCCTCGACATCGGCTGCGGCTGGGGCGGTATGGCGCTTTACCTCAATCGCGTGGCCGACGTGGACGTTTTGGGAATCACGCTCTCGGAAGAGCAGCTCAAGATCGCCCGCCAGCGCGCCGAGGACGCGGGCGTGTCCGATCGCGTCAAGTTCGAGCTGATCGACTACCGCCTGCTTGAGGGGCGTTTCGACCGGATCGTTTCAGTCGGAATGTTCGAGCACGTGGGCGCCAAGCACTACGACGAATTCTACGCCAAGTGCCGTGAGCTGCTAACCGACGACGGCGTGATGCTGCTCCACACGATCGGGAAATTGGGTGGTGCTGGTCAGCCAGATCCTTTCACCGACAAGTGGATTTTCCCTGGCTATCATCTGCCCAGCGCCGCGCAGATGTGCTCGTCCAGCGAGAAGTCGAAGATGATCGTCGGCGATCTCGAGACCTTGCGGCTGCATTATGCCTATACGCTTCGCGAATGGTTGAAGCGGTTTACGGCCGCCCACGACGAGGTCGTCAAACTTTATGACGAACGCTTTTTCCGAATGTGGGAATTCTACCTCGCCGGCGGCATCGTGATGTTCGAAAGCGGTGCGGCCTGCAATTACCAGATTCAATATATCCGCGATCGCCGGGCCGTTCCCATCACGCGCGACTATATGGGCGAGGCGGAGGCTCGCTACCGCGCAGCCGGCACTACGGGGAAGAAGCGGCCGGCTCGCAAGGCGGGGCGAGCGCCAGAGCCCGTCAAGTAAAAGGGCCCGGCGGTCTCCCGCCGGGCCCTCCCGATTCTGCCGTTAGGCTTAGCCGCGGCGCCCGCGCATTTGCTGGCGCATCTGGGCGCGCTCTTCCGGCGTGACCTGCCCGTCACGGTTCGCGTCCATCATGTCGAAATGCTGGAGCGCGGCAGTCTGCGCTTCCTGCAGGGACACCCGTCCGTCGCGATTGACGTCGGCTATTTCGAACATACGGCCGCTGAACCCGTGCATGCCGCGCATGCCGCGCATGCCGGCACGCGGACTCGCGGCGCCCTTGTCCGCAACTCGCTGTTGACGCTGCGCAGTGCGTGCGTCCCACTCCTGCCGGCTGACGGAGCCGTCGCGATTGGCGTCGACGCGGTCGAAGGCCGCGCCGCGCTTCTCACCGGCACGCGCAGCGAACTGCGAGCGAAGCTGCACGCGAGCGGCATCCGCCTCGGCCTTGGTCAGGAATCCGTCACGATTGGTGTCGAGTCGCGCGAACATCTCTGCGGTGGTTGCCTGGACCTCGGCGCGAGTGTGAATGCGCGGGGCCGGCAGCGGCGCCGGCGGGGCGACTTGGGCCACGGCGGGCGTAACGAGAGCGAGCACCGCAGCGCCGATCAGGAACTTGGTCATGTATTTGCCTCCTTGGAAGGGTTGATCGAGGCTTAAGTCATTGAAGCTGTATCGGTCTTGAATAATCTGCGATGATGCGGGCGACCGGAATGGCGAACCATTAACCAAACAGGACTAGGCATCGCATCTGAGCTCTGGGGAATAGGTGGGGATGCATCGTCGGGGAGAGATAGGGGCTGTAGCATTGGGTGCCGGCGTGGTGCTGGCATACACGATCCTTGTCCTTTCGACGGGCCGAGTTGGGCTTGGCGATTACTCGCGCCTCCTCTCCCAATATCTGGCCGGATCGGTCTTCCTCCTCGTCTTGATGGGCGGCGGCTGCGTTCTCGTTCAGCTTTACCGAAACCGGCCTCGCACCGACGAAGAGGGACCAGGGCCCATTGCTACATTGGTTGGAGACGTCAAAGCGCGATGGTGTCGCGACTGTTTCGCGTCCTTGTTCTGGCCGCCATTGCTCTTCGCCTTCCTGATGGCGTCGTTCAACGCCTACAAGCAGATGGTCCTGCCGGTCGCAGGCTTCCGCTTCGATCACGCATTGACAGTCGCGGACCGCGCCTTGTTCCTCGGCCACGACCCTTGGCGGGTTACCCACGCCATCTTCGGATCGCCCGAAGCGACGTTGTTCATCGATCACGCTTACCACGGCTGGTTCGCGCCGATGGCGCTGGGAGTGATTCTCTGTGCCTGGCTTCCGGCTTCGACCTACCGGCTTCGGGCGCAGTACCTCCTGTCCTACATCGCAGTGTGGATCGGGATCGGCAGCGTCCTCGCCTTCCTCCTGCCTTCGGCCGGTCCCTGTTTCTATTCGCAGCTTGTCGGACCATCACCGGGCTTTGACGAACTGATGCACCGGCTCGCCGCGTTGCAGGCAGCATCCGGATCCGACTTTTCGGCTTTCAGGAATCAGACGATGCTTCTCGAAGCGCGCGGAGCGACCCATCTCACAATCGGTGGCGGCATCTCAGCAATGCCATCGGTGCATAATGGCCTGGCGGTCCTGTTCGCGATCGCTGCCTTCAGGATCAGCAGGGTGGCCGGCTGGCTTTTCGCTGCCTACGCCCTCCTGATCTGGATCGGATCGATCCACCTCGGTTGGCACTACGCGCTTGATGGCATCGTCTCGGGCGTCCTCACCATCCTGATCTGGCACGGGATGGGCAGGGTCGCGGACTGGCTGGACCGTCCGCTGGACAAAGCGGAAGCGCAACCGGCGCTGGTCTGAAAGGCGCGTAAACGCGCGATTTTTGCATTGCCAGCGGCGTCAATCCCAGCGAAGGGCCGCTCGGGACAATTGCCGCCATATCAATGACTATCGCGCATCAATCGGCCCCCGAAGGGCACGCTGGACCGCGGCCGTGGTGGGAGACGCGGCCGTTCGTCGCGTTCCTGATCATCGCCTCCGCGATCCCGCTGCTCTACCCGCCCATTGCGCCCCTCGTCGATCTGATGGGTCATATGGGCCGCTACCGGGTCCAGCTTGACGGCGGTGCTTCGCCGTTCCTGTCGCAATATTATGATTTTCACTGGCAGGCGGTCGGCAATCTAGGCGTCGACGTCCTCGTCCATTTGCTCGGGCCGATCCTTGGCCTTGAAGCCGCCGTGAAGCTGATCGTCCTGTCGATCCCAACGATCACGGTCGCGGGATTCCTCTGGGTCGCACGCGAAGTGCATCATCGCCTGCCGCCGACGGCCATCTTCGCCCTGCCGCTCGCTTACAGCCACCCGTTTCTGTTCGGCTTCGTGAATTTCGCGTTCGCCATGGCGCTCGCCTTCGTCGCATTCGGTCTGTGGCTCAGGCTCGGCCGGCTCGGCAAGACGCGGCTCCGGGCAATTGTCTTCGTGCCGATCTCCGTCGTCCTGTTCTTCGCTCATACCTTCGGATGGGGCACTCTTGGCCTTCTTGCTTTCTCGGCAGAGGCCGTTCGTCAGCACGACAAGGGAGTGGGCTGGTTCCGCTCGGGCGTGAATGCTGCGCTGCACGCCTCCTGCATGGCGCTTCCGGTGATCTTCATGCTCGCCTGGCGAAGCGAGGCGCCTGCGGGGATGACGCTCGACTGGTTCAATTTCAAAGCGAAGTGGATGTGGGTCCGCCGCATCTTCCGCGATCGCTGGGAAGTTTACGACCAGGCCTGCGTCGCAGTGCTGGGCCTCGTCCTGCTGTTCGCACTGATCAATCGCCGCCTGGTTTTCTCCCGCAACCTTGCGTTCTCCGGTCTCGTGCTGGCCGCCGTTTTCCTGTTCCTCCCGCGCATCGTCTTCGCTTCCAACTATGCGGACATGCGGCTCGCGCCCTACGTTCTGGCCATCTTCGTCCTCGCGATCCGTTTCCGCTCCGAAACTCACATCAAGACAGCGCAGGCTCTTGCGGTGCTAGGCCTCGGTTTCTTCCTTGTCCGAACCGCAACGACGACGATCAGCTTCGCCTGGGCGGCCGACGATCAGCGCGCGAAACTTCACGCGCTTGACCACATTCCGGTTGGAGCGCGCGTCGCCACCTTCGTTGGGCAGGGCTGCCGGGACCGGTGGGAGATGTTCCGCAACGGTCACTTGGGAGCGATGGTGATTGTTCGCCGGGAGGGTTTCTCCAACGACCAGTGGAACATCGTCGGAAGCAATCTGCTGACGGTCCGCTACACGAAGCCGGGCGCCTACGCCCACGACCCCTCGCAGATCGCGCGCCCCAACGGCTGCCAGCGCAAGGACTCGTTCCGGATCGATCAGGCGCTGGAATTCCTGCCGCGCGACGCGTTCGACTACGCCTGGCTGGTCGAAGTGCCCCCTTACGACACGAAACTTAGGCGTGGCATGACGCCGGTCTGGCAAGGACCCCGTACAGTCCTGTATCGACTGCACCCATGACCGCGCTGTCTATCGTCGTCCCGTGCTTCAACGAAGAAGCCTGCTTGCCCGAACTCCACCGGCGCTTGTCGGATGCCGCGCGGCGAGCGGTGGGCACAGACTATGAGATCGTCCTGGTCAACGACGGATCGCGCGACCGCAGCTGGCCAATGATGCGCGCCCTCGCGGAAAGCGATCCGAACCTCGTCGCGCTGAACCTGTCGCGCAATCACGGCCATCAGCTGGCGCTCACCGCCGGGCTCGACCTTTGCCGCGGGGATGCAATCCTGATCATCGACGCGGACCTTCAGGATCCTCCCGAGCTTCTGCCGGCGATGCTCGAGCAAATGCGGAGCGAGGAGGCGGACGTGGTCTACGGCCTCCGCCGCAGCCGCAAGGGCGAAACCGCGTTCAAGCGCGCCACCGCGCACGGCTTCTACCGCTTGCTGTCGCGAGCGACCGAGATCGACATTCCGGTCGACACCGGCGACTTCCGCATCATGAGCCGCCGCGCGCTCAACGCTTTGCTCGCAATGCCCGAGCAGTCGCGCTTCATCCGCGGGATGGTGACGTGGATCGGCTTCAAGCAGGTGCCGTTCCCCTACGATCGCGAAGAAAGGTTCGCCGGGTCGAGCAAATATCCGATCGGCAAGATGCTGCGCTTCGCCTTCGACGCGCTCACCGGCTTCTCGTCCGCACCGTTGAAGCTCGCCAGCCACGCGGGCCTGGCT
>JAEVYW010000123.1 GCA_023392555.1 Pseudomonadota bacterium
TAAACGATGTGCGGATCAGGGAAATTGTCGCGGTGCACCGGAACGAAGGACGGTTCTGCGAACGCGGGAAGCGACCATGCACTTGCCAACAGCGCGACCGAAACGCCGACTTTACGCAACACTGACATCCGGCTCTCCCATCTCAGACTTCGCGAACGGTCACGTCATTCTCGCCGAACTCAAGGCCGACGGTGAGTAGTGCCCGGAAGGCATTGTAACCGCACTTGCCGGGAAAGAAGGCATGAAAGAAAAGCTGCGGGCGACCATCGGCTCCGGGCGCAACAGAGGCATGTCCCGGCGCCCACCAGTCGCGGCTGGACTTCAGCAAGGGTTCTGCGCGCTTCCGGTAAGGACCGAATGGATGGTCCGCGACGGCGACGCCGATCCCGTAAGCGGGGGTCGAAAAGTCATTGCCCGCGTAGAACATCCAGTAACGACCGTTTTGCCTCGTCACGAAGGGACCTTCGATCAGATGTCCCTCCCAATCGAGGTCGTTCGACAGGACGATCTTCTCCTCGCCGATCAGGGACCGGCCGTCGGGTGCAAGCTGCTGCGCATGGATCGGCGTGCGCATTGCCTCGACGATCTCCGGCGCCTTGCCGAATTTCACCAGCGCCGGAAGCACGCGCCCCCAATTGTCGAGCGCCGCCTCGATCAGCGGCTGCATCAGGAAGAAACGTTCCATCGGGCGGCGGCCGTTGGCCCACGGCTGGATCGCGGCCGCGAAGGCTGCGGTGCGACGCTCGCGTTCGCCTTCGAACAGTTCGCCGATGAGGTGCGGATGCTCGCGAAGGAGGCCGGCAAGCGGCCGCGGCCACAGGCCATTCGTGTCCCGCTTCCAGAACAAATACGGCGTGCCGTCATCATCGACGAAGATGTGGGAATCGATCACCCCGCCACTCGGTGAAGAGCCGGGGTAGAGCACCTTTCCGCCGGTAATCAGCGGCTGACCGTTGTCGGTCCACGGCCCATAGGGTGTCGACGAACGAGCAAGCCCGATCGCGAGGGCGTTCGACTTTTCCCGCGCCGTGTACGCGACCCAATATTCGTCGCCGACGCGCTGCATCTCCGGCGCCCAGAAGTCCGCCACCTCATGGCCCGTCGCCGTCCACTCCGGGGCGTGGCCTTCCGGAAAGATGAAGCCGCGATGCTCCCAGTTTTGAAGGTCGCGCGAATGAGCGATCGGGAATGCGTCGGCTGCGTCGTTTGAGGTGGCGACCAGGACCCAGCCGTCTTCGACCTTCAAAACCGCAGGATCGCCATAACCGCATCGTATCCGATCGCTCAGATTGTCGGTCAGCAGCGGACGCCACGGCACCTTGCTCGGCCCGGCAGTGGGGATTTCTGCGGAGCCCGGTGCGCGCGTTCCGAAGTCACCGGCCAGCTCGCCGAAGAACAGAAGGTAGTCGGAATGCGATCCGCCTGGGATGCGATAGGTGCGACGGCGGCCGTCGGAGGAGCTGACGTCGATGCGTGTGCCGCCATCATGGTCGGCTGCATCGACTTCGAAGGAGAGCTGGGACGCGGAGTCGGACATCGGCGGGCGGATAGTCATGCCGCGGAGCTTTTGAAACAAGATGCGGCGCGCGCCTTCAATATTGTGCCGCCCTGCACTTTCGATATCGTCGCGCGGCATGATTAGTCGGCTTGCTCTCGGCGCTTTCGCCGCCATCGCCCTCAGTTTCGGATGTGCGCCGGCACAGCGGATTTCAGCGCCAGAACTCGCGCATGCAAATCCGGTCATCGACGCGGACTTTCCGGATCCGGCCGTGATCCGCGCAGCAGATGGATTCTACTACGCCTACGCGACGCAGACCGAGCGGGATGGCCGTTGGGTAAACCTCCAGGTGGCGCGCTCTCGCAACCTGTCGAGCTGGGAATGGCTTGGCGACGCGCTGCCCGCGAAGCCATCCTGGGCCGGCAAGACTCAGGATTTCTGGGCGCCGCACGTGCAATATGCCGACGGTCGCTATTTCCTTTATTATTCGGCGAAGCCGGATGCCGCCCTGTCGGACAAGGATCGCGGCCTGTGCCTTGCCGTCGCTACCGCGGCCGCTCCGCAAGGCCCCTTCATCGATAGCGGCAAGCCGCTGCTGTGCGGCGAAAGCTTCGTCAACATCGATCCAATGGCGTTCGATGACCCTGCCACCGGCAAGCGTCTTCTCTATTGGGGATCGGGCTTCAAGCCGATCAAGGTGCAGGAACTTGCCGCCGACCGCATGTCCTTCGCACCCGGCAGTCGCCCCATCGACCTGGTGCCGGCCGTGAAGTCCGAAGACGCGGCGGAGTATCAGAAGCTGGTGGAAGGCCCCTGGGTCGTTCGCCGCAACGGCTGGTATTATTTGTTCTATTCAGGCGACAATTGCTGCGGCCCGAAAGCGCATTACGCAGTGATGGTCGCGCGATCGCGTTCGGCGACGGGCCCGTTCGAGAACGCGCCCCGGAAGGTCGTTCTCGAGAAATCCGGCATCTGGAACGCACCGGGCCACAACTCGGTCGCGACCGACGAGCGCGGCAACGACTGGATGCTCTACCACGCCGTCGACATTCAACGGCCGCGCACCAAGCCGACGGACGAGATCAACACGCGCCGGGTGATGCTGATCAGGCGGATACTGTGGCGAGACGGCTGGCCGCAGATGGGCGACTGAGGCCGCCTGGCCGATCTTGAAGTGCCCGCCGAGAGCGGAATGGGGGCGTTCGACGAACTCCGGAGCTTGTGCCGTTCGAAGGCCCGCGCCATTAAGCCCTCGGCCAAGGGCGGTCTGGGACGGGGGTCCGGCTGCCGCTAGGAACAGTTCCGAATGGACCTGCGTGCGAGTGGAATAGAGAGCGCCAGACCCGACGTGTTGAACGGCGGTGGTGCGATGGGCGCGCTGATGCGTTCGCACGATTGGTCGACCTCCCCACTCGGAGATCCGCAGGACTGGCCGCAGTCGCTCCTCTCAGTGGTCGGCCTGCTGCTAAATTCGAAATTCCCGATGTTCGTCGCGTGGGGCGATGAGCTCGGCTTCCTCTACAACGACAGCTACGCCGAGGTGCTTGGCGGGAAACACCCGGCCGCGTTGGGCGCTCGCTTCCACGATATCTGGGCGGAAATCTGGCCGGACATCTCGCCGCTGATCGATGCGGCGCTCGCCGGCGAGGCGACGTATCGCGAGAACCTGCCGCTCCTCATGCAACGAAAGGGCTACGAGGAGCAGACCTGGATCACATTCAGCTACTCGCCCGTCTTCGGGGATGATGGCGCCGTCGCCGGCATGTTCTGCGCCTGCACGGAAACCAGCGCGCAGGTGCTTGGTGAGCGCCGACGGGACGCCCTCATCGAGCTCGAAGATCGCTTGCGCGACGTTGCCGACACCGCGGACATATCGTTCACAGCCTCCGAACTTCTGTGACACACGCTCGGTGCGGTCAGGGTCGGCTACGGCCTTTTGGATGCAGAGG